>JAAURU010000261.1 GCA_012032075.1 Flavobacterium sp. | reverse complement strand
TTATAACAGGTATTTTTTCTAAAGTACAACGAGGTTCAATTGTAAATTGAATAAAACCACCTACAACAAAATCTTCTTTAGTTGTAATTTCTAGTTTTTGATTGTAAGTAGTGTTTATATTTACAAAGTGAGTTAAACCATTAGGATTTTCTTTAGAAAGCGGTGTTTCTACAAGTTTGTTTTTTAATATAAAAGAATTAGTAGCATTTACAAAAAAAGTAAATTTACCTTTATAATCTTTTTTACTATTTGAAGAAGCGTAATAAGCATTATTATGCAATAGTATTTGAATTTTTAGATCATAAAGGTTGCTATTTACCTTTTGCATGTCGAGTTTCAATTCATAAGGTTCAGTTGGTAAATTTGGCCCATAAAGCAATTGCTTATTGGCTGTTGTATTTGAGTTTTCAGCCAAAACAGTATCTGAAGTAACTTCTGTTTTTGGAGTCTCTATTTTACAGCTTAGTTGGAGTATCAAACATAAGGATAGAAGGATGTTTTTCATTTTTATTATTTTAAGAAATTAGTGTTGAATTTAAAATAACATTTTTTTCTGTTATTTAATGCCAATGTAAAACTACTATTCGTTTCATCCAAAAATGTCAAAAAAGTGTCAAAAAAATGTAAATGAATGTAAAATTCCGTAAAAATTGATGTTATTTGCATCCAATTATGAATAACTATACCCAATATCGCTTTAAACTCTTAATCCTTGTCGGATTATTTTTAAGTTTGATTTCTTGTACAAAAGAATCTAATGAAGATACTGCTGCACTGATAAAAGTGGCTCTTCGCGATGTAGGTCATCGCATATTATTAAGTAATCAAGATTCCATATCTGTAATTAAACCTGTACTTAATCTAGATGATTTTGAATACCAATTATCGTTTGAAAAACAAGTAATGATCCAACCAGATAGTTTGGTAGTCTTGATTAAAAATAGTTTTCAAAAAGCCAATTTACCACAAAATTATTTAGTTGAAGTACTTCAATGCAAAGATAGAGCAGTAGCTTACAGTTACCAAATGGAGCAAAATATAGAAAAAAGCATCATTCCTTGTGGTGGAAGGCAATTAAAAAAAGGGTGCTATCATATAAATGTTAAATTTGTCCAAAGAATTGAAAAACAAATAGAACTTATACTTATGGTTGGTTTGTATATAGTTTCTTTTTAGGTGCTTTAGGAGTTGTAGCACTTTTTTATTTTAAGCGAAAAACTAAAGTAGTTCCTATTGAAAATGCTGAAAATTTTACAGCCATTGGGAAATATAAATTTTATCCCGAACAAAACAAACTGATTAAAGAAGCTGTAGAAATCAATCTCTCAAAAAAAGAATGTGAGTTGTTAACTATTTTTATGGCTCAACCGAATCAAATTATTAAACGAGAGGAACTGACTAAAAAAGTTTGGGAAGACAATGGTGTGTTTGTAGGAAGAAGCTTGGATACGTATATTTCAAAACTCAGAAATAAATTAAAAGCCGATGCATCTGTGCGATTAATAAATATTCATGGAGTTGGTTATAAGTTGGAGATTGATTAAAATCGTGCAAACTTTCATTCTAATTTATTTACTTTCAACTCAAACCAACAACATACAACCTAGAACAGACAATACATAACTCAAAACCCACAAACTCTTCACTCTTTTTTTGTAACGTCTAATTTCTAACTTCATTTGTCAATAACTTCTAAAACGCTCCCTTTCATTTTTTAGAGAGAAATAGTATCTTGCACAAAATCCGAAAATTACACATGGCAGACGAAATTAGATATGACGAAGACAATATTCGTTCACTCGACTGGAAAGAGCATATTCGTATGCGTCCAGGAATGTACATTGGAAAACTTGGAGACGGTTCCTCACCAGATGACGGAATTTACATTCTACTCAAAGAGGTGATGGACAACTGTATCGATGAATTCGTTATGGGTGCTGGAAAAACTATCGAAGTCACCATCAAAGAAAAAATGGTAACCGTTCGCGATTATGGTCGTGGTATTCCTTTAGGAAAAGTAGTCGATGTGGTTTCCAAAATGAATACAGGAGGAAAATACGATTCGAAAGCCTTTAAAAAATCGGTAGGTTTAAATGGTGTTGGTACTAAAGCGGTAAATGCTTTGTCAAATTATTTCCGTGTGGAATCGGTTCGTGATAACCAACAAAAGGCAGCCGAATTTTCGGCAGGAAATCTTACTTTAGAAGAAGAAGTAATTGAATCTACAAAGCGAAAAGGAACAAAAGTGTCTTTCATAGCTGATGAAACTATCTTTAAAAATTACAAGTATCGTAATGAGTATATCATTAAAATGCTTAAAAATTACTGTTATTTAAATCGTGGTTTAACAATTTATTACAACGGTGAAAAATTCGTTTCAGAAAACGGATTAAAAGATTTATTAGACGAAAATATTGCTGAAGAAGACATGGTGTATCCAATTATCCATTTGGAAGGAGAGGATATTGAAGTAGCCATAACGCACAGTAAATCACAATATTCAGAAGAATATCATTCGTTTGTAAACGGACAAAATACCACGCAAGGAGGAACACACTTGAGTGCTTTTCGTGAAGCAATTGTGCGTGCTATAAAAGAATTTTACAATAAAAACTTTGAAGCTTCTGATATTCGTAAGTCGATTGTATCTGCGGTTTCAGTAAAAGTAGAAGAACCTGTTTTTGAATCACAAACAAAAACCAAATTAGGATCCACAGATATTGGTCCAAATGGTCCAACCGTTCGTACTTTCGTAAATGACTTTATCAAAACTAAATTAGACAACTTCTTACATAAAAATCCAGAAGTAGCCGATTTGCTGTTACGTAAGATTTTACAAGCTGAACGCGAACGTAAAGAATTGTCTGGAATTCGTAAATTAGCAAAGGACAGAGCGAAAAAGGCTAGTTTACACAATAAAAAACTACGCGATTGTCGGGTACATTTACCAGATGCTAAAAATCCTCGAAGTTTAGAAAGTACGCTTTTTATTACAGAGGGAGATTCGGCTTCTGGTTCGATTACCAAATCACGTGATGTAAACACACAAGCGGTTTTTAGTTTGCGAGGAAAGCCTTTGAATTCGTATGGCATGTCTAAAAAGATTGTGTACGAAAATGAAGAATTTAATTTATTGCAAGCCGCTTTAAATATTGAAGAAGATATGGGTGATTTGCGGTACAACAACATTGTAATTGCAACTGATGCCGATGTCGATGGAATGCACATCCGCTTGTTATTAATCACCTTCTTTTTACAATTTTTCCCAGAATTAATCAAAGACGGTCATTTGTATATCTTGCAAACCCCATTATTCCGTGTGCGAAATAAAAAAGAAACGATTTATTGTTATACAGATGAAGAAAGGGTCAATGCGATTGAAAAATTAAAACCAAAACCAGAAATCACTCGATTCAAAGGACTTGGAGAAATTTCGCCCGATGAGTTCAAACATTTTATTGGTGAAGATATTCGTTTAGATCCTGTTATGTTAGATAAAGCGACTTCGATTGAAACCTTATTGGAATTCTACATGGGTAAAAACACTCCAGACCGACAAGATTTCATTATCAATAATTTGAAAGTGGAATTAGATGTGATTGAGAAAGAATAATGACAAATACACTTCAAAATAAAGAGTTGCTCCAGCAGGTAGTTGATCTGTTACAAAATGCAAGACAACAAGTTTTGCGTACTGTAAACTCAACTATGGTTTACACTTATTTTGAAATAGGAAGAATCATTGTAGAAGAAGAACAAAACGGTAAAGACAGAGCCGAATATGGAAAACAACTCTTAAAAGAACTTTCTGAACAATTGACAAAAGAGTTTGGTAAAGGGTTTTCTTTGAGAAATTTAGAGCAAATCAGACAGTTTTATTTGACCTATTCAAAATCTGATACACTGTTGCGTATTTTCAATATTCAAAATACGCAGACACTGACTGCGGATTTTAATAAATTTGAATATCATACATTAATCTCATTTTTCAAATTAACTTGGTCTCATTATAATTTTTTAATGCGAATTGAAGACGAAAAAGAGCGAAGCTTCTACGAAATCGAATCCATAAAAAATAATTGGAGTGTTAGAGAATTAAAAAGACAGTATGATACTGCTTTATATACAAGATTGAGTTTAAGTAGAGACAAAGAAGGTATTTTGAAACTTTCAGAAGAAGGTCAGATTATCGAAAAACCAAAAGATATTATCAAAGATCCTCATATATTGGAGTTTTTGGGTTTACCCGAAATGCATAAGTATTATGAAAGTGATTTGGAAGAACAAATCATGAATAAATTAGAGTATTTTTATAGAAATTGATTGAATCAGAACAATGAATAACGACATTCAAATAGCTATTTCTAACCAAATCGAAAGTATTCATACTTACTTTCATAATTATGCAAATAAGCAAGTTAATTATGCTTATACCTTACGTAATTGGTTAATTGGGATGTATTTATTTGAAGTAGAACAAAAAGGAAAAGACAGAGCCGAATATGGAGAAAATCTCTACAGAAATATAGCTAAAAGATTTAAAAAAATAAAAAAGATAAAAAGGAAATGTCTTTTTATGATGCTTCATAATTTTTAGAAATTTTTTTCAGACCTATCCTTCAATTATTCAATTAGTGATTGAACAATTTCAAAATATTGAAAATGAAAAAGATACAATTATCCAATCAATGATTGGACAATTCAATTCGGTTGAAAGTAGAAATTTCCAATCAATGATTGGACAATTAACTACGAATTCAAAAGAAAAATCACTTGCAAAAGAAAATCCAAGTTTGTTCATCAGTAAAATAAGCTTTACTCACATTATAGAATTTATTAAAATAAATGACGAAATACAAAGAAGTTTCTACGAAATCCAGACAATAAAGAATAATTGGACAGTACGTCAATTGCAAAGAGAAATAAATTCGATGCTTTATGAACGCGTTGGATTAAGTACAAATAAAGAATTACTTTTAGATAAATTAAAAAAGGATACAGTAAGTAGTTTTGATGAAATTATAAAAAGTCCTTATATTTTAGAGTTTCTAAATATTCCTGAAAGAACAAGCTATTCGGAAAAGGATTTAGAAACGTCAATAATTAATCATTTACAAGAATTCTTAATCGAAATGGGAAGAGGGTTTTGTTTTGAAGCAAGACAAAAAGAATTTCATTTAACAACAAGCATTATAGAATAGATTTAGTATTTTATCATCGTATTTTAAAATGCCATATTTTATTGGATTTAAAAATTGGGGATTTTGATCATGCAGATGCTGGTCAAATGAATGTATATTTGAATTATTATAAAGAAAATGAAATGACCGCAAACGATAATCCTCCAATTGGAATAATTTTATGTAGTCAAAAAGATAATGCTTTAGTTCATTATGCTACTGGAGGTTTATCTCAAGAAATATTTGTAAGTAAATATAAGTTGCAATTACCATCAGAAGAAGAACTTGTAGCATTAATTGAATCAGATTTAAAACATGTTCGAAAAATAATTAAGATTATGAATAAAAGTAAAACTTACATTTTTTAATTGTTGTTATTTGTAACAATGTTGTTTTATAATCTCTTGTGACAAACCAAAAAAGAAGAAATTAAAGAAAGTGAGA
>JAAURU010000260.1 GCA_012032075.1 Flavobacterium sp. | reverse complement strand
TACTTCTCCTATTGAAATATTAAAAAACAATATTGAAAAAACTGTTTTACTATCAAGTTCTCAATATTCGAGACCTATAGGTACTCCAACTGAAATTTCATTAGATATTGTCACCGAAGAAACTAAACCTGAAGATTATGCTGGAAAAGGATTACTTCCTGTAGCAGTTTTATTAGAAGGTTCGTTTTCATCCATGTATAAAAACAGAGTGCTTCCTTTTAAAGATACTACTTATAAAAGTGATGGTGTGCCTAATAAAATGATAGTAATCTCAGATGGTGATGTAATTAAAATCAAATCGATAAAGGAGCTCCTTTAGAACTAGGGTTTGATAAATGGACAGGGAATTTATATGGAAACAAAGAATTTTTAATGAATTGTACCAATTATCTACTAGATGATACTGGACTTATCAACATTCGTAGTAAAGATGTAGATTTACCTTTACTAAATAAAGAAAAAGTGTATCAAAATTACACATGGGCACAATTGGTAACACTCGGAATACCAATTATAATTTTAGTAATATTTGGTCTTTTATCACCTATTTAAGAAAAAGAGCTTACACAAAATAGATGTTAATAAAATGTTTTTGTGTTTGCTAATAATTTAGAATATATTTGTCAAACTAAAATCATAAACGATTTTAAAATAAATTAGCATGAATTTCATAGTATCGAGTTCGTATTTATTAAAACAGCTTCAAGTTTTAGGAAGTGTTATTAATAACAGTAATACGTTACCCATTTTAGATAACTTTTTATTTGAATTAAATAACAATCAGCTTACTGTTTCGGCATCTGATTTAGAAACTACCATGTCTGCAAGTTTAGAGATTGATTCAAGTAGTGAAGGAAGCATTGCGGTTCCAGCAAAATTATTATTAGATATTCTAAAAACTTTTCCTGAACAACCACTTACTTTTACTATTGAAGAAAATAGTACAGTAGAAATTAGTTCAAACTCAGGAAAATATGCAATTGCTTATGCTCCAGGAGAAGAGTTTCCAAAAGCCGTTTCGCTTGAAGATCCATCTGCAACTGTAGTTCCTGCTGAAGTTTTAGCAACTGCAATTAGTAAAACAATATTTGCCGCTGGAAATGATGATTTAAGACCAGTAATGAGTGGAGTTTTCTTTCAATTTTCACCAGAAGGTTTAATCTTTGTTGCTACAGATGCACACAAACTAGTAAAATATGCTCGTGCAGATGTGAAGGCCTCCCAAGTAGCTGATTTTATTATGCCAAAGAAACCATTGAATATTTTAAAAGGAATCTTAGGTGCTTCTGATGCTGAAGTGAAAATTGAATACAATGATTCAAATGCAACGTTTTTCTTTTGAAAATTACATCTTAACTTGCCGCTTAATTGATGGAAAATATCCTAATTATGAAGCAGTAATTCCAAAAGAAAATCCAAATAAATTATTAATCAATAGAGTTCAGTTTTTAAGCTCAGTAAGACGTGTTGCTATTTTTGCAAATAAAACAACACATCAAATTAGACTTAAAATTGCAGGAACTGAATTAAACATCTCAGCTGAAGATATTGATTACTCAAATAAAGCAGACGAACGTTTAACGTGTGACTATCAAGGTGACGATTTACAAATAGGGTTTAACTCACGTTTCTTAACTGAAATGTTAAACAATCTTACTAGTGATGAAATCCAACTTGAAATGTCTATGCCAAATAGAGCTGGAATTCTTACTCCTGTTGATGGTTTAGATGATGGAGAAACTGTAACTATGCTAGTAATGCCTGTAATGCTAAGTAATTAAAACTAGAAGATAGAAATAAGAAACTAGAAATTTGAATTAGTAAAAATTTCAAATTTAACGATAACTATAACCAACCTTAACCCAAAAAACCGCATTCACTTTCAGTTCATGCGGTTTTTTATTTGCATTTTTTTCAATAATAAAAAACCAAGATTACCTTCTTCACGTATATGAATTTATAACATAAAATTATATCATGAAAAAGAATATCTTATTACTAGTTTTATTTTTATCACAGTCAGTTGCTTTTAGTCAATACATTAATTACCAATTCTACGAAGATTTTTTAACTAAATACGTTTCACAAGAAGGCTATGTAGATTATGATGCTATTTATCAAAACCAAGTAGATTTGAATACCGTTATTAATAGATTTGAATCACTTTACACTTTAAAAGATTGGAGTACTAATCAAAAATTATCACATTGGATAAACGTTTACAATGTATATTCTATTAAATTAATTGTAGATAATTTCCCAATAAATAGTATAAAAGACATAAAAGGATCATTTGATTTACAATTTATTCCTTTTGAAAAACAGTACATATCTTTAAATTATATTGAAAAAGAAATATTGAGTACTACATTAGATGAAAGAATACACTTTGCTATTAACTGTGCTTCTATTTCTTGTCCAAACATCAATAGAATTCCATTTTATGCTGACACAATTGAAAATCAATTAGAGGTTGCTGCTAAAGAATTTATTAACAATACCATGAAAAATGATATATCAAGAAAAGAAGTAAAACTTTCTAAAATATTCGATTGGTTTGCAGCCGATTTCTTAAAAATAATGCTTCCATAATTGCCTACATTAATAAATATTCGGATACCAAAATAAAAGAGAATGCTGAAATTACTTATTTAGAGTACAATTGGAGTTTAAATAGTCAGAACAAATTTATTTCTAAAGACTTCTATGCTAATAATTAACATTTATTAACACTTTAATGTCTATAATTTTATTTTATGTAACAAGGCTAACATTTTTTTCTTTCTTTCTAAACTAAATTTGATATAAACAAATAAAAAAAGAAATTATGAAAAAGAATGTAACCCTTATTATTGTTATGCTGTTCATTCAAACAGCCAGTTTTAGTCAGTTTATTAATTATAAATTCTATGAAGATTTTCTAATTAAATATGTTTCCCAAGAAGGTTATGTAGATTATGATAAAATTTATGAAAATCAAGTTGATTTAAAGAAAACACTTGACCGATTTGAAGAAATTGTAACTTCAGACTCATGGAGCAAAATCAAAAATTATCACATTGGATAAATGTATATAATGTATATTCAATTAAATTAATTGTTGACAATTATCCTATTAATAGCATTCAAGACATTCATCAATCTTTTGAATTACGTTTTATACCAGTAGACAAACAATTAGTTTCTTTAAACTACATTGAAAAAGAAATTTTAAGCAAAACATTAGATGAGAGAATTCATTTTGCTATAAACTGTGCTTCTATTTCTTGTCCTAATATTAACCGACAAGCTTTTTATGGAGATATTATCGATAGCCAATTAGAAGCAGCAGCTCACGCATTCATAAATGATGTTTCAAAAATGACATTTCTAAAAGAGAAGTAAAATTATCTAAAATATTTGATTGGTTTGCAGCCGATTTCTTAAAAAATAATACTTCAATAATTGCTTACATTAATAAATATTCTGAAACAAAAATAAAAGATAATGCTACCATTGAATATTTACAATACAACTGGAGCATTAATAGCCAAAGAAAATTTATCAGTAAAGAATTCTTGGCTTCAAAATAATCATACTTAGTTATTTTAATTACCCTGAAAAGCTACATTCTGTAATGGAATTGTAGCTTTTTTATTTATATTCATAAGTTGATTCTGATTTGAATAATGGAAAATAAGTAGAACTTTTAGTAACTACTTCTTTTACAATTTGATTTTTTTCATTAAAAACATAGTCGAAAGTTGCATTATCAGAAATATTATTATAATTATGTGTGTAACCCGATACTAAATTTTCTGACATTATCTCAACAATTTCATTAAAATTTAATGCTTTTGAAAAATGATCTAAACAAGTATTAATTTTCCATTTATTTCCAAATAAATATTTATTATAATTAAAATCATTTTTTTGTCATTATAAGAATTACTTTTGGTTTGTCCAATTGGATTATTCAAATTCAAAAATGTTTCAACAGATTCAGATAAGTTTCCATTTAAATAAATATGAGAAAAATAAGGTAATTCTGTTACAGTGTTTCCATTAATTGAAATAACCATTTCTTTTATAATTTTATTCTCTTGATTTAATAATATTTGATATTTAATTGTATCACCAGGAGAAAAATTTACAGTGATTAATATCTGATTTAAAGTATATTCAAAAGAATAAATTGCTGTAATTTGTAATTGACTATTTGAAGCACTTGGAATTCTTTTAATTTCAATTATTCTACCTAAACTATCATACAAATAAGTTATAGTCCAAAATAAACTATCATTAGAATTAAATTTTAATATTCTTGATACTAGATTATTATTATATTGATAATCCTCATAACTCCCATCACTATATAAAATATTTATAAGTTTATTATCATAAAAGTTATATTTTGCTGATGTGGTAAAATTATTATTGGAATAATATTTTTTTGTAATAGAGACTAAACTTGTATTAGTTTCAGAGACACAACTATCATCTTTTGAACATGAAACTATTAAAAAACCAATTATAAATATCAATACTTTTTTCATACATGTTTTTTTTAAATTATATAAGTATGTCTTTTTTTTTCAAAAAGGTTGCGTATAACATTATTAAAAATAGTATTCAAGAGTTCTTAAGATAAAAGGACACAAATTTCTCATATCACTCCTATCTTCTGCATTAAAAAAGTTGCGCTTTTATTTTTGCAAATTCCATCACGAAGCTTATAATCAAAATGTAAATCATTTTGATGAATTTCGGCTTCAAAACACTTGTTAATGAGTTGCTCTGGATTATCATTGGTAATCAAACAAACTTCAATATCGTGTGTGGCTATAGCTCCTATGGCATTTTGGGCAACCATCTTTTGAATTACTGCCACAGTTCCAGAACGTTTATCATCTGAATTTGTGCCTCTTAATATTTCATCTAATAATACAAACGAACGCTTATTTTCTAAAGCATCCATAATTTGTTTTAAACGCTTTATTTCTGCATAAAAATACGATTCGCTATCAGCTAAAGAATCAGATAATCGCATGGAAACTAAAATAGGCATTGGATGAATACTCGCTTTTGTAGCACAAACTACCGAACCTATTCCAGCTAAAACCATATTGACTCCTAAACTTCTTAAAAAAGTACTTTTACCAGACATGTTTGAGCCTGTTAAAATAATAAATGATTGTGGCTGAAACGAAATTGTATTGGCAACTCTATTATTTTCATTTAATAAAGGATGTGACATTTCGGTAAATGAAACCTCATAATCATCATTCAATACTGGAAAAGTGAATGTTGGGTTATTGTAAGAGAAATTAGCCAAACTATTGAGCATTTCAAATTCTCCAATAATCGCTAACCAGTTTTCTAGATACTTTGCTTTTTCTGTTTTCCAATGAATTAGTGCTTTTAAACCATGAATATGATATAAAAAACAACCATTTAATAGCAAAGCCATAATGGGATTATTAGCACTATCAAGCATTGAAAATAATCGTGATAATTGACGGAAAGAAACACTGGCTTTTGTGGTATTTTGATGCAATTCTTTTTGTAACCTTTCTAACTTTGCAGACTTGAACGATTCTTGTTCTATACTTTCAATCATCAAACTATATTGCTTTATAATTTTATTAATG
>JAAURU010000259.1 GCA_012032075.1 Flavobacterium sp. | reverse complement strand
GCAATTGATTTTTAATTAAAATTATCAAAAAAAGTTTACAAAATCAAATAAAATTAATGATAAATAAAAAAATCCCGCAAAATGCGGGATTTTAGATTGTATGTAAAAAAAAATTATTTTTTATTTACTGCTCCATCTAATTCAGCACCTGCTTTAAATTTAACTACATTTTTAGCAGCGATTTTGATCGTTTTTCCTGTTTGAGGGTTTCTTCCGTCTCTTGCAGCTCTTTTAGATACTGACCAAGAACCAAATCCTACTAATGAAACTCTTCCGCCTTTTTTTAAGGTACCTTCAACGTTGCTTAAAAATGATTCTAAAGCTAATTTAGCAGCTGCTTTTGTAATTCCAGCAGAAGCTGCCATTGCATCGATTAATTCTGATTTGTTCATAATAAAATGTTTATTAATTTTGGTTAAACTTAATTATTTAAACACAAATTTAGTTGTATAACTGAACTATGCAAGTGTTTACAAGGTTTTCGCTTGAAAATGTTAATAAAAACACACTTTTGTTAATAACCTTAATAAATTTCTTTAAAATTAGATAAAACATCAGTGTTTATAAGGCTTATAAAGCAATTGCGCTTTCAGATAGTTGTATTCCATTTAAAAGTTCTTGAGATTTCATTTTTCTTTTACCAGGAAACTGTAAACTGAGTACATGAATGAATCCATCTTTTGTGGTAATTTTTATTTCTTTTTTTGTTGTAATTATTTTTCCTAAATCTAAATTATGAGTGATTTTTTCAAAATTAACGTCAAATAATTTTACATTCCATTCATTATCTAGGTCTTTTACATATGTCCAAGCTGCAGGATAAGGATTTAATCCTTTAATTAAATTATAAATTTCAATTCCTGATTTATTCCAATTTATTTTACAATTGTCTTTATTTAATTTATAAGCTGTTTTTATCTCTTTATCTTCTTTTTGGACTGTAGTTTTAACATCTCCATTGGAAATTATTGTTAATGTGTCTAAAACAGCTTCAGCACCAATTTGCATCAATCTATCGTGTAATTCTCCTACGGTTTCATTATCTTTAATTTCTGTTTCTTTGTGTAAAATCATTTCACCAGTATCAATTTTATCATCAATAAAGAAAGTTGTAACACCTGTTTTAGTTTCTCCGTTAATAATTGCCCAATTTATAGGTGCTGCTCCTCTGTATTGCGGTAACAAAGATGCATGAAGGTTAAAAGTTCCATATACGGGCATTTTCCATACTACTTCTGGTAACATTCTAAAAGCTACTACAACATTTAAATTTGCATTTAGACTTTTTAATTCTGTTAAAAAATCTTCATCTTTTAGGTTTGTTGGCTGTAATAAACGCAAGCCTTTTTCTAAAGCATATTCTTTCACAGCGCTTGTACTTAGCTTTTGTCCTCTTCCAGCTGGTTTATCGGGTGAGGTTATTACACCTACAATTTCATAATTATTTTTGTATATGGTATCGAGAATTCCAACTGCAAAATCGGGTGTTCCCATAAAGACTATTTTTAATTTTTTCATTACAGTAAATAATATTGATTGTACTTATTTAGGCTTATTTTTCTGTTTTCTAACAAAATTTGTAGGGCAAAGATAGTTTCTTCTGTACTTATTGATATTTGATTTTCAATTTCTTTAGAAGTTAAATTAGTTTTTTTTAATAAATCTAATATTTTTTCTATTTGATTCATATTAACATTAGTATCAGTTTTAGTGCAAAAAGAGCAAATTCCACAGGTTTTTGTAGTCTTTTCATCAAAGTAATTTAAAAGTAATTTGCTTTTGCATGATTCAGTATTGCAATAATGGATTACACTTTTTAATTGGCTAACTTTCAAATCGTTTTGTTTTTCTAAAAATTTAGAAACTTTGTTAATAGTTAAAGCATCTTCTCTAATTTCATTGAATGTAATGCTACTGTCGTTATTTTGAATTGTCAGAGTGACGCAATTTGCATTATATAAAGCATTTATTATATTCATGACAGTTTCTTCAGAAGTTTTCGTTTTTTTAGCTATTAGAGCGCTATTTATGAGTGTTTCGATTTCAAAAATACCAGAATAAGTTCGTAATATAGAAGTGATTATTTCTTCAGAATGAGGATTTAAGCTCATATACCTAATGATTTCCTTGCTAGAAATTATAAATTGCAAACTTATCTTTTCTGAGAATTCATTTTGAACAGAAATAACGGCTTGTCTGTCTAAAAACTGTAAAGCATTGTATGTTTTTACTATTGGGAAATTATATTGGCTACAAAAATGATTAATATTAAATGAAAATTGTTCGTTAAATCCTTCACCATAAGCGATTTGAAAATAATTGTTTAGTCTAATATAGACTTCTTTTAAAAATTCTTTATCAGGTAAAGCTGATAAAAATTGGTTTTTGCCATTTTTATATCACCAGAACCTATTAAAAGAATTCCGAATGCTTTTTTACCATTTCTTCCAGCTCTTCCAACTTCTTGATAATAATTTTCAAGATTATCAGGTAATTGAATATGTATTACTGTTTTTACATTAGGTTTATCAATTCCCATTCCAAAAGCATTTGTAGCCACAATTACTTGGACTTGATTTTCCATCCAAAGACCCATGTTTTTTTCTTTTTCTTTTGATGAGAGTCCGCCATGATAATAGGTAGCTGAAAATCCTAATCTTTGTAGTTGTTCAGAAATTTCTTTACATGATTTTCTATTGCGAACATAATGATGCTAGATTGTTTGTTTTTTGAAAGAATTTGTTGGATTTTATATAATTTATCTTCGGTTTTTGCAATATGGTAGCCTAAATTTTCTCTAAAAAATGATTTTTTAAAAATAGCAGGATTTTGTAATGTAAGATTTTCGATTATATCTTTTGTTACTCTTTCATTAGCTGAACCAGTTAAAGCTATAAAAGGAATTTTAGGAAAAGCTTCTTTTAGATTTTTAATTTTCAAATAAGCAGGTCTAAAATCATGTCCCCATTGACTCACACAATGCGCTTCATCAATTGCAATAAGATTAATGGGTAATTGCTTAATTCTTTCAATAATCCAATCTTGTTGTAAACGTTCAGGGGATAAATATAAAAACTTGTAATTTCCGTATAGACAATTGTCTAACAATTGGCTTGTTTCATCTAGCGAAATTCCACCTAAAAGTGCAACTGCTTTGATGTTTTTTTTTGTAAGTTTTGAACTTGATCTTTTATTAAAGCTATTAAAGGTGAAACTACTATGCAAATACCGTCTTTAAGTATTGCAGGGATTTGATAACAAATAGATTTTCCACCACTAGTAGGTAATAATGCAAAAGTGTCAATTCCTGATAAAACAGTGTTTATAATTGCTTCTTGAGGTTCTCTAAAACTATCGTGTTTCCAATATTGTTTTAGAATTTGTAAAGATTCAGACATTCTTTTTATTTAACTGATGAAAAGCTGAAATTTACAAAGTTAAATAGAAATTTGTTCTGTTACAAAAACAACCCTATTTTCCACAGAACCTTTTGGAATTTCAATTAAATTATAACCATAAGAACTATAAGTTTCTTCAAGATGATTATGTATAATAATAGCTTCTTCATATTTTTCATAACGTTCATCATCACTAGTGTATATTTCTTCCCATGGAGGTAAAAGAAATACTTTAGAGTATTTATAGGATTTACAAATATTGTCAAACGATTTTGGGTAATCATTACCTATGTATTTCATGTAAGCCAAAACATCTGGAAGCCCTCTATCTAAAAATACAATTGCAGAATCTTCTAATTTAGCTTGCTCAAATTGTTTAATTCTTCCTTCTAATAAAAGTTCACTAAAAAGTAATGGTTTTTCAAGAAATAATTGTTCAATTCCCTCTTTTTGAGCTTTTTTAATAATTTCCCTAGATATTTCTGGATTAACAAATATGTCCTTTTTCTATCAATGCGTTTATTAACGTAGTTTTTCCAGAACTGGGTCCACCTACTAAAACTATTATTTCTTTATTCATTCATTAATTAAAGTAAAAGGCAAAAGTAAGTCTTTTTTGAAAAAAACGGTAAAACTTTTAATTTTATGTACTTCAAAATATTTATTCTTAACTTAAAAAAGTATATTTGCTATTCAAAAAAGAATGAAGATGGATAAGAAAACGGAAGACTTTTATATTCGTTTAAAAGAAGAGTTAGCTAATACCTCATTATGGCCAACAGAGTATTTATTTAAATTTATAGTTCCTTCTGATAAGAATAAAGTTGCAATTGTTGAAGATGCTTTTAATGAAATGGGAGCAGTTATTAACACAAATCAATCAAAAACAGGAAAGTACACAAGTGTTTCGATTAGTGTACTCATGAAAAATCCTCAAACTGTTATTGATAAGTATCAAGAACTTTCTAAGGTTGAAGGAATAATATCGTTATAATTATGGAAGTACAAGAAAAAGCAGTATCGCAATTAGAATATAATACAGTTCGTGAGCAATTAATAATTCCTGAATATGGAAGACATTTACAAAAATTAATTGATCAGGTAACGGATATTCCAGACAAAGAAGAACGTAATAAAGCTGCAAAATATGTTATTTCTGTTTTAGGTTCTTTAAATCCACATTTAAGAGATGTACCAGATTTTCAACATAAGTTATGGGATCAATTATTTATTATGTCAGATTTTAGACTTGATGTTGATTCTCCCTATCCAATTCCTTCAAGAGATGTTTTAAATCAACGTCCAGAAATTTTAAAATATCCACAAAATTTTCCTAAATATCGTTTTTATGGGAACAATATCACTTATATGATAGATGTGGCAATGAAATGGGAAGAAAGCGATTTAAAAAGTGCATTAATATTGGTTATTGCTAACCATATGAAAAAATGTTATTTGAGTTGGAACAAAGAAACTGTAGAAGATGAAGTTATTTTTAATCATTTGTATGAACTTTCAAAAGGTAAGATTAATTTATTGAAATCTAATGAAGAGCTTTCAAATTCACATAACTTAATGAAAGTGAATAAAAAGACGTCAAACAAATCTCAGTTTAATACAAGTAATAAAAATAGTGGATCTAAAATCCATAAAAAAAAGACTTCGGTAAATTTAAAAAATATAAAACGTAAATAGGTTCATGGGAACATTTCAAATAGAAGGAGGAAAAGCACTTAAGGGTGAAATTACTCCACAAGGTGCTAAAAACGAAGCATTACAGGTTTTATGTCCTGTTTTATTAACTTCAGAAAAAGTAAGAGTTACCAATATTCCAGATATTATTGATGTTAACAAATTAATTACGCTATTAGGTAATTTAGGCGTTAAAATTCAAAAAAATGGTCACGGAGATTATACTTTTCAAGCAGATGAAGTTAATGTTCAATATCTAGAAACAGATGCTTTTAAGAAAGAAGGCGGAAGTTTGCGTGGTTCTATTATGATTGTTGGTCCTTTATTAGCGCGTTTTGGCAAAGGATTTATTCCAAAACCAGGAGGCGACAAAATAGGAAGAAGAAGATTAGATACACACTTTGAGGGTTTTATAAACCTAGGTGCAAAATTTAGATATGTGCGCGAAGAGCATTTTTATGGCGTAGAGCGTGAAGGAAAATTGCAAGGAACTTATATGTTGCTAGACGAAGCTTCTGTAACAGGCACTGCAAATATTGT
>JAAURU010000258.1 GCA_012032075.1 Flavobacterium sp. | reverse complement strand
ATGTAAGCTTATATAGAGCAAAGCGACTTTACACAAAATATTTCCTATTTTCTTTCTATGTGGTTTACATATTGTAAATAGACTAAAGCCTTAATTTATTATAAAAGTTTATTTTAAAAGAATATTCATGTAATAAATAAATCCAAACATATTTATTGTTATTGCTCATTAATATAAAACCCAACCTTTGCAAAGTAAAACTTAACGTATTAATTCCCTTTTAATCGAGTAATAAGCTTATGAAATAATTTTCCAAAATCATCAGGTTGTTTTTGGCTAACTTCATAAGTGCCATCTTCATTGAAAATTAAAGGAAAAAAGAACTCGGCTTTACCATTTTTAATATTTATTGGGCCAAATTTCGTTCCATAAATAAACATTTTGCCATTTTCTTCTCTAGCTAAAGCATAACCTTCAGTGAAATTAAAAAAAGGTTCTAATGCTTTAATCTCTTTTTTACTTTCTAAGAAAGCAGTGTCGTTTTCTTCGAAATGAAAAACAGTAGTTGTTTTAGAATCTAAGATACTATAATCGGCATAATAAAACCCTTCTGTTGTTTTTACAATTCCTTGCCAAAGTATGGTGTTGAAAGGTGTTGGTACAACCTTAATTTTTTCAAAAGTGATATTTTGTCTAGTTAATTCTTTAGTAAAATATCTTTCAACATAAAAATGTATAATTAACCCATAAATTAAATAACCAGTAGATAAAGCTAACGACAATTTAATTACCGCTTGCCTTTTTAGATTGTCTTTTTTTAGAATTAGTAAAACAATACAACCTATTAACAGCCAAATCGTATATAAAGGATCAATAACAAAAACATTATCTAAACTATAAAACGATTTACTTAAAGGATATAGTATTCTCGTACCATAAGTGGTACATAAATCTAATAACGGATGAGTAAATAAGGCTAAAAAACTAGCCCAAAACCATGACATGTAGGACGTTTTGTATTTATAAGAGAACCATTTGGCAAACAAAAGACTGAGTAGCAATGAAAAAAAGATAGAATGCGAAAAAGCCCTATGAATAGCCAATTGCTCTATCGAATCAAAAAACGGACTCAACACCACATCTAAATCGGGAATTGTACCTAAAATAGCTCCATAAAGTAAGGATTTTTTACCAATTTCTTTATCCTTTACCAAAGCAAAAGTTGCAGCACCAAGAACAATTTGAGATAATGAATCCATTTTTTGTTTTAATTTATTTTAACCAAAAATGAAATTCTCGCTCAATTTCCATTTTGAAGTTTTTACAGATGATTTCATTACGAAAAAGGAATTCCAATCATGAAACTAGCATGAAAAAGGAAAAGTGGAAAAACAAATAATGGAAAATCTGATGAACTAAAGTAAAAAAAACCAAAACCTAGAAGAAATAGTAAATAAAATACAGCGATAAAAATATAGAAAATTTTTATGAAAGGTGTTACTCCATTAATCTCCATATCAATTTTTATATCATTAATTCCTTCTGTAATTTTTGCAGAAGCAATAGGTGATTGCTGTTTGCTATTAAAAAGTTGCTGTTTCTTTTGAATTTTAAAAGTCGCATTTTGAAGATTACCTTTATATAATTTTGACCCACATGAAAAGGCTTCAAAAGGACTAAAAGATAAAGTTGAAGGTTCAACATTTGCTCTAAACTTCTCAATGAATGTAGTCTTATCACAATTTAATTTAAAGCTCAAAGTATCAATAAGCTTATATTTTCTCAAGAATGAATCCATTTTCTTTCTAGTTTCTAATTTCTAATTTCTAACTTCTAGTTTTGTACTGGTTCAGCATACAAATCAAACTCGGTAGCATCAGTAATTTTAAGCATTACAAAATCACCTGTTTTTAAATAATGTTTCGAAGCTTCAACTAAGACTTCATTATCAACATCTGGAGAATCAAATTCGGTTCTACCTACAAAATATTCTCCTTCTTTTCGGTCAATTACACATTTGAATACTTTACCAATTTTCTCCTGATTCAAATCAAAAGAAATTTGTGCCTGAATATCCATTATAATTCTTGCTCTTTCCTGTTTTATGTCATTAGGAACATCATCAACTAAGTTATAAGCATGGGTGTTTTCTTCATGCGAATATGCAAAACAGCCTTAAAACGTTCAAAAACGCATTTCTTCAACCCAGTTCTTCAAAATCTCAAAATCTTCTTCCGTTTCACCAGGATAACCCACAATTAAAGTGGTGCGAATAGCCATTTCTGGAACTGCTTTTCTGAAGTCTTTTAAAAGATTAGTTGTTTTTTCGTAAGTCGTTCCTCTTCGCATCGATTTCAATACACTGTCGGAAATATGTTGGAGCGGAATATCAATATAATTACAAATTTTAGGCTCTTTCTTCATTAAATCCAATACTTCCATTGGAAAACCAGTTGGAAATGCATAATGTAAACGAATCCATTCAATTCCGTCAACTTTAACTAAATTTTCAAGTAATTCAGCTAAGTTTCTCTTTTTGTAAATATCTAAACCATAATAAGTTAAATCTTGTGCAATTAAGATTAACTCTTTAACTCCATTTTTAGCTAATTTCTCTGCTTCAATAACTAATTTTTCAATAGGAGTTGATACATGTTTTCCGCGCATTAAAGGAATCGCACAAAAACTACAAGGTCTATCACAACCTTCCGATATTTTTAAATAGGCATAATTTTTTGGAGTAGTCGTTAAACGTTCTCCTATCAATTCATGCTTGTAATCAGCACCAAGCGCTTTTAACAATAAAGGTAATTCTGTAGTACCAAAAAATTGGTCAACATTTGGAATTTCTTTCTCTAAATCAGGCCTGTAACGTTCACTTAAACATCCAGTAACGAAAACTTTATCGACTAAACCTTGTTCTTTTTTATCAGCATATTCTAAAATCATATTCACCGATTCTTCCTTTGCATTATCAATAAAACCACAAGTATTAATCACAATGATATTGCCTTCATCTTTAGTAGCTTCATGGGTTACTTCTTTGCCATTAGCTTTTAGCTGACCCATTAAAACTTCACTATCATAGACATTTTTAGAACATCCAAGAGTGATGACATTGATTTTATTTTTCTTTAACGATTTGGTTCTCATATACTTAAAATTGAGGTGCAAAATTACATAAAATTATTCATTAGCAGCACTAACGCTTGGGAGTTTTTTAAAAGTTTCTTCCTGCTTTCCGTTTTATCTTTTTAATTTTTGTAATTTGACAGGCTCAGTATGACAAAAATAAAAAGGATGCCACTGCAATCAGGGCTAGTGGCTAACTTTTAGGCAAAAAAAATCCCTCTCGAAAGAAGGATTAGCTTTATGATAACTATTAGTTTTAGAAATTAATAGAGTAGGTAAGTGTTACATTATTTTGAGTAGCAGAAATTCTAGCACTATCATTCATTCCCGAAGAAACAAAACTTTGATTGTAATTTCTACGACTAGTAGCATAAGCTAAGTCTAATTTACTTTCACCAAAATTGTATCCTATTCCACCAGAATAGCCAGTTAAATCTCCTAAAGCATAATCATTTTTATAAGGACTTTCCTCAAAACGATATCCAGCTCTAAAACTAACTTTTTTAATTCTATATTCACCACCTATTCTTATTTCTAAAGCACTTTGTAAACTAGCATTTAAATCTAAATTTACATCTTGATAAGGAACTTCGTTTACAGGAGAAAATTTAGTTGTAGTATAATCTTTTTTTGAAAAATCAGCGCTTATTAATCCTTTTTATCAAAAACATATGAAGCACTTCCTGTAATTTTTTGAGCGGTTTGTAATCTATATGTAGGATATACATTAACAACATCAGGATTAAAACTATCAGTAAATGTGTCTGGTCCATCTGTTGAAACAGCAACAATACTTTGTCTTAATTCATCGTTTAAACGATACCATGTAGGTGATTCATAAGCTAAGCCTATTCTTAATTCTTCAGTTGCTTGAAGAATAGCTCCAAGATTTAATGAAAATCCAGCACCATAAGTATATAATTCATTATTAAACTGAATTTCTCTAACACCTAAACTTGGATTGTTATTGTTGTTTTCATATACAGAAGAAGTTCGAACATAATCTGTAAAATGTGCATTTAGATTTAATCCTAAGTATAATTTATTCTTGTAGGATGTAGAAAAATTCCCTGTAAACTTTCCATTATATCCAGAAGTTGAAATGTAATTTTCTTGATAAAAACTCCCTGCGGGTATATTACTAGAATAAGTGTTTGGGGAATTTGGATCAAAAAGAAAAGCATTATAACCTAAAAAGGCTTGTTGTTCAACAAAATTCAATTGAGAATAACTATTATTATCCAAAACAGATACAGGAATCCCTTGAGCGAAATTTAAAAAATAATTTCCAATTGTGTTACTTGAATTTCTTCCAGCTGCATATAATCTGTCATCTAGACTATTGGCATTCTCGTAATTAAGGGTAATTGCAAACTTTTTCCAATCATTATCAGCATTGTTATCTGTAAAAACAAAAACAACTCCTAGTTGGTTTAAATCTAGTGTACTAAAATTTTCTTTAGTAGTTGTTCCAAAATAATTTGACTTATTATTGGTATTAAAAGTGCTACCAGTAAAACTAGCCATATTATGATTAAATATAGAAGAGCCTGCTGGATTAATATTTATTGCTGACAAATCTCCACCTACAGATCCAAAAGCTCCACTCATTCCTCTAAATCTTGCTGTACCTGTAAGGTTTTCTGTTGCATAGCGCAAAGCATCCTGTTTTGTTAACTCTTGGCTTATACCTAAAACACTAGTTAACAAAAGTGAAAGTATATAAATTTTTCTCATAACAATTTTATTCTAATTCTAGCTTTTTAATTTTTTTATGTCAAAAATAAAAGATTAACCTCTTCCACCTCTTCCACCACCTCCACCAGATGATCTACCTCCACCAGATGAACCTCCAGAAGATCTTCCACCACCTCCATATGAAGATCCAGAACTTCTTGATGGTGAGTAACTTCCGCCTCCTGAACTTCTAGATGGTGAAGAACTTGAACTCCTTGTAGGGCTTGTGGAATAATTGTTGCTTCTTGTACCACTATTTCTTGTATTTGAATAGGTGTTGTTTCTAGTGGTTGAATAAGTATTTCTTGTATTTGAATTATTTCGTGTGTTAGAATAAGTGTTTCTTGTATTTGAATATGTATTTCTTGTGCCGTTTGATCTAGTCGAATTAAAATTTCTTGTAGAAGTGGTTCTTCTGTTATTATAGTTGTAATCAGTACTTCTAGATCTGTTAGCATTGTAAGAATAATTATTATAATTACTTCTACCGCCTCTTCCTCTTGTATTGTATGCTAAATGATTTCCATACCAACCATTTCCATACCATCCATTTCCATACCATCCGTTACCACACCAGCCATTGTTCCAGCCCCAGCTGTTTCCATACCAACCGCCCCAGCCTGCGTTCCATCCCCAGCCATTGTTCCAGCCACCCCAGCCAGCATTCCATCCCCAACCGTTGTTCCAACCCCAACCCCAGTTGTTCCATCCCCAACTGTTGTCATAATAATTTACAACTACATTACTAGCATTGTTTCCCCAGCCTGCATATTGATTGTTATTATTGTTGTTTCTGTAAACAGTTACAATTGTATCATTGTTCTCAGAGGAGTAAT
>JAAURU010000257.1 GCA_012032075.1 Flavobacterium sp. | reverse complement strand
AAAAAAGCCGAAATTCTCACTTCGGCTTTTTTTATTTTACTAAAGCCCCATTTTTATATAATTCCATTTTTTCTAAACTACCATCTTCTTTATAGCGTTTTCTTTCACCTTCTCTTTTACCATTTACAAAAAAAGATTCTGCTTTTAGTTTTCCATTTAGATAAAAGGATTGCCATTTTCCTATTTGTTCCCCTTTTTCATTATAATTTCCTATAGTTTCAAGTGTTTTCCCATCATCATGAAAATATTTCCATTCCCCAGTAATAATGCCACTTTTTTGCATTTTTCCAATGCCATCTAAAACATCTCTAATTTTTTCTTTAAAAAGCTTAGTTAATCCTACTACTTCTCCATTTTTATAGGTGGTTTCTTGTTTTAAAAAACCATTATCAAAATACAATTTAGAAAGACCATTTATAGCATCTTTTGTGTAAGGAGTTTCTTCTACAAGTATTCCTTGTTTATTGTAAAATCGAAATAGCCCATTTCTTAAGCGTAATCCTTTGTCATAAAGATAGATTTCTTCACTTAATGGAAAACCGTCTTCAGAGTAAAAAAACCATTTTCCTGATTGAACATTTTTAATATAAGATCCTTTACTTTGTAATTTACCATTTGGATGATAAAAGGTATAATCTCCGTCTAATTTTCCATCTTTCCAATTAGCAACACATCTAAGTTGCCCAGTTTCATAAAAATCTTTACAAGTTCCTATTTGTAAACCATCTTTATAGCCACAAGGATTATCGGTTTGCGAATAAATTGCTAATGTTTTGATTAGAAGTATAATAAAAAATAATTTAGTTTTCATTTTGTAGTAAATTATACTCAAAAATAATAATATATTTGTAAAAAATAATTGTAACATGAAAAAATAATTTTGGTAATAGCTATTCTATTTTGTTTTCAATGTATGCGCAAAAAGGAAAAACAGTTTATTTTCCACAAGTCTTTTTTGATAAAAAAGATGCCACTAATCGATTAGCTGAAGGTAAAAGTACTATTGAAGGTGTAGCATTTACTAAAAAGAAAAACATGTATGGTTTTAAACCACTTTTAGCTGAAAAACATTATGCCAGAGAAGGAACTGTTGTTATGCTTTTTCCATGTACTAGTTATTTTGATGAGTGGTATAAGCTTAGAAATAAGTATGAAAATAAAACTACTTCTGTATTCATGTCGCAAGATGCATTTGAACACAGACTCGAAGCTAAAACCGATGCATATGGTAGATTTAAATTTACAAATATTAAACCTGGCAAATATTATTTGGAAACTATTATCGATTTTACAGCTGTAGGTAGTTACAGTGAGCAAGTAGGAAGTACAAATTATTATAATGGTTATGGAGCTTACATGGGTTCAAGTCCTATTTATCAAAATTATTATTATAATTATACTCTTGAAAATAGAGAATATGAATTTGTCGAAATTGCAAGAGATGGTGAGTTAATCGAAATTAAGTTGAAATAATCATTTATACTATTCCATTAAAAAATTCTAAAGCGTTATTTATTGTTTTAACATTTTCAAAAGTAAGCAACAATCGTAAACCATTTTTAGTTTGTTTTTCTTTCATTTTACAAATGTTTCCATTTTGCTGTACAAATTGCACAATTTTAATAAAGCGACTACTTTGGTAGAAATTACTTTGTTGGTCACTAATAAAATAACCAATCATTTTCCCTTGTTTAATTACTATTTTTTCTAATCCAAGCGCAGTTGCTTTCCATTTTAAACGCACACTATTGAGCAAAGCAAGAGCTGGTTTTGGCAAAGTTCCAAAACGATCTATTAATTTTTGTTCGTATTGCTGTAACGTTGCTTCATCTTTAATAGTACTTAACTCATTGTATAAATTCAAACGTTCAGTAATATTATTAATATATTCATCTGGAAAGAGAATTTCAAAATCAGTATCAATTTGAATATCTTTTACATAGTCTTTGGTTTCTACATCATTATCTTGAGGATACAAATCGGCAAATTCATTTTCTTTTAATTCTTCAATTGCTTCATTCATGATTTTTTGATACGTATCAAAACCTATTTCGTTGATGAAACCACTTTGTTCACCACCTAATAAATCACCAGCTCCACGAATTTCTAAATCCTTCATCGCAATGTTAAAGCCACTTCCCAGTTCGCTAAATTGTTCTAGTGCATTGATTCTTTTTTGCGCTTCACTACTCATCATAGAATGTGGTGGTGTAATGAAATAACAAAATGCTTTTTTATTACTTCTTCCTACACGTCCACGCATTTGGTGTAAATCGGATAATCCAAAATTATTGGCATTGTTGATAAAAATGGTATTCGCATTAGGAACATCTAAACCACTTTCAATAATTGTTGTAGCCACTAATACATCAAATTCTCCTTCCATAAAAGAGAGCATTAATTCCTCAAGCTTTTTCCCATCCATTTGTCCGTGACCAATTCCCACTTTTGCACTTGGAACTAATCGTTGAATCATTCCAGCAACTTCTTTTATATTTTCTATTCTATTATTGATAAAAAATACTTGTCCACCGCGTTCAATTTCGTAAGAAATAGCATCTCTAATTACTTCTTCACTAAAAGAAATTACTTGCGTTTCTATAGGATAACGATTAGGTGGTGGAGTTGTTATTACCGATAAGTCTCTCGCAGCCATTAAAGAAAATTGCAAGGTTCTAGGAATAGGTGTTGCGGTTAATGTTAAGGTATCGACAGTTTCAGAAATAGTTTTTAGTTTGTCTTTTACATTTACACCAAATTTTTGTTCTTCATCAATAATTAATAATCCTAAATCTTTAAACTTTACATTTTTGTTTACCAATTGATGCGTTCCAATAAGAATATCTAATTTTCCTTCTTCTAATTGTTCTAAGGTTTCTTTCTTTTGCTTAGCTGTTCTAAATCGGTTCAAATAACCAACTGTAACTGGCAAATCTTTTAAACGTTCCGAAAAAGTTCTGAAATGTTGATAGGCTAAAATAGTAGTAGGCACTAAAACGGCTACTTGTTTACTGTTATCTACAGCTTTAAAAGCTGCACGAATAGCCACTTCCGTTTTTCCGAAACCTACATCTCCACAAACCAATCGATCCATTGGTCGGTCGCTTTCCATATCCATTTTTACATCGTGAGTGGCTGTAATTTGGTCTGGAGTATCCTCGTAGATGAACGAACTTTCTAATTCCTTTTGCAAATAACTATCTGGAGCGCAAGCATAGCCTTTTTCTAATCTGCGCTTTGCATACAATTGAATTAAATTGAAAGCAATATGTTTAACTCTTGCTTTTGTTTTTTGTTTTAAGGCTTTCCAAGCATTACTTCCTAACTTATATATTTTAGGTGGTACACCATCTTTACCATTGTATTTTGAAATTTTATGTAGCGAATGAATGCTTACATAAACAATATCATTATCAGCATAGACTAGTTTTATCGCTTCTTGTTTTTTGCCTTCAACATCAATTTTTTGAAGTCCACCAAATTTTCCAATTCCGTGATCGATATGTGTTACATAATCACCCACGGATAATGAAGTTAATTCCTTTAACGTAATGGTTTGCTTTTTAGAATAACCATTTTTAATACTAAATTTATGATAACGTTCAAATATTTGATGATCAGTATAACAAGCTATTTGTAATTCTTCATCAATAAAACCTTGGAACAAAGGAAAAACTAAGGTTTTGTATTGTTTTCGAGTAGTTTCATGTTGTTCTGAGTCAATGTCTTCAAAAATATCATGAAAACGTGAAGCCTGATTATCATTGGAACAAAATAAATAATTGGTAATATTATTTGCATGATTATCACTCAAATTATTTAGTAATAAATCAAATTGTTTGTTGAATGAAGGTTGTGGTTGAATGTGAAATTCGAACTTTTTATCAATTTTAAAAAGCGGTTTTGAATATAATTCTACTATAGAAAAATCCAAAGCTTTATGCAAAAATTGCTTTTCGTTTAAGAATAATTCTTCTGGTTTTGAATGCTTAATATCTGATGAGAGTTTGCCAAATGCTTCTGTAGCTTTATCAAATAATTTATTTAATTGTTGACCAAGCACTTCTGTATTTTGAATAAAAAGCACTGTCTTTTCATTGATATACTCTAAAAAACTTTCTCTATTTTCTTCCAAAAGCTTATTTTCTACATTTGGAATAATATTAATTTTATTAAGTTTTTCAACCGATAATTGTGTTTCTACATCAAAACTTCTAATGCTATCTACTTCATTGCCAAAAAATTCGATTCGATACGGATGATCATTGGAAAATGAAAAAACATCTACTATTCCACCACGAACCGAAAATTCTCCGGGTTCGGTAACGAAATCGACTCTTTTAAAGTTGTATTCAAAAAGGGTTTCATTTATAAAATCGATAGAAACTTTATCTAAAACCGATAGTTTTAAAGTGTTTTTTTCTAATTCTCTTCGGGTAACTACTTTTCAAAAATAGCATCTACATAAGAAACAATTATGGCTGGTTTTTTGCGAGAATTGATTCGATTTAAAACTTCAGCTCTTAGAAGAATATTTGCGTTATCTGTTTCTTCAATTTGGTATGGTCTTCTGTAAGAACCTGGATAGAAAAGTACATCTTGGTCGTTTATTAATTGCTCTAAATCGTTCAAATAATACGCAGCTTCTTCTTTATCATTAAAAAGTAATAAAAAAGGTAATTCTGATTTTTTAAAAACCGCATCTATTACAAATGACAACGAAGAACCTATAAGTCCTGTAATATTTGTTTTTTTGCGATTTAAAATAGATTCAGAAAGTTGAGAAATTTTTACCTGTTTCTCATATTTTTTTACAATTTCGGAAGCTTTCAAGTTGTTGTTTTTATATAATTGTAGTAAGGAAACTGAACTATTCCTTTTGTTCCATTTCTAAAGTTTTATTATTTTCGTCTTCAATAATTTTATCTTGGAATTTTTTATTGGCCATTCGAGTTGTATCTAATGCAAGAATCATGACTTCTTCTCCTATTTCCATTGGAATTGTTTTTTTTACTATAACTTCGTCCCATTGTGTGTAAACCCCTTTTATTTCCTCGTTAATTTCTGTGATTAAAGTAAGTACTTTTTGCTGTGGAATTTCTTCTAAATGAATGAATGTATCTAACGATTTTATTTTGGTATTTAACGTTATTAGCCTACTTCTTACTTGTGGTATATTAAAGTTTTCTGGAACTGTTAGGCTTAAACTATCTACTCTTTTTGAAACTGTTTTGACTTTTAATTGAAAAGCTAATAGCGAAGTTTTAGGTTTTTCTTCTAGTTCACGTTTAAATTGTTCCCATTGTTTCCAGTCTTTTATCGTTTGCTTTACCTCAGGTTTAACCTCTGGAAAAGTGAAAGCCCATTTTTTTGAAATCGCTTTAAAAAACGGCTTCTTTTTTTTGTGTTAATTGTAACGATTTTCATTCTGTTCGGAATAATCGTTACACGAAACAAAAACTAGTACTACTATAAATAAGGATAAAAAATATTTCATTTTTCTTGAATTACTACAAAAGTAATAATGTTTGGCTAAAGTTGAATTAATTATGCGTTTTCTTAACAATTAAAAACAGAAATAAACTATTCTGCACTCTCGTTCTTAAAAAAACTGCTTCACCGTTTTCCATAGGTTTCTGAATGTCGTTCTTCGTA
>JAAURU010000256.1 GCA_012032075.1 Flavobacterium sp. | reverse complement strand
TTACCAATTAAGAACAAAAGGTAATTTTAATAGTATTCATGAGTTTTTAACAACCAAGTTTGGTAAAAATGCAATGGCTTTGTTCTCTGTTTTAATTGCGATTCGACTTTTTAATGAAGTTTGGAGTAATACTATGGTTATTGGAACTTATTTTGGTACACAAGGAAGTAGTTCTTATTACGGTGCGATTATTTTATTTACAGTATTAACTTTAGCCTATTCATTAAAAGGAGGTTTAAGTAGTTCTATTTTTACCGATGCAATCCAAATGGTGTTGTTTTCTATACTACTAATCATCATTTTATGGAAAGTATTCTCAATGGATTCTTTTACAGTAAAAGATGTAGTAACATCAAGTACATGGAGTTTTGAACTGGGCTTAAATTTGTTTTTTGCGGCTATTATTCAGTCGTTTAGTTATCCTTTTCACGATCCTGTTTTGACTGATAGAGCTTTTATTAGTTCACCAAGAGTAACCCGAAAAAGTTTTCTTTTGGGCTAGTTTTTTAGGTGCTTTATGTATTGTTTTATTTAGTATTATAGGTGTTTATGCTAAAATAATGGTATTCAAGGTGATGCCGCTTTTCAAGTGGGGAAGGCTTTTGGAGTTATTATTTTATTGGTTATCAATTTTATTATGATTACTTCTGCAGCTTCTACTATCGATTCTACTTTTTCTTCTTTTTCAAAATTAGTTGCAATTGATTTAAAATTAGGAAGTTCAGTAGCCTTTGGAAGAATTGCCATGTTACTTATTGCTCTACTTGGAACCATTCCAGTTTTTTTAGATGCAGAAATTTTATCAGCAACTACTATTTCTGGAACTATGGTAATAGGTTTAACACCTGTTTTTTTATTTTGGAATAAAGAAGTGCCAAAAATAAGTTTTTATTTAAGTGTTATTGGAGGAATAGTTTTTGGTTTTATATTAGTTTTCAATATATTTCCTAAAGAATTGATTTTTACGACAGGAAAATATGCTGATTTACTTTGGGTGAATGTTTGGGGAATTCTTACATGTGTCATTTTATATTGGTTACCAAAATGGATAAAAAAATAGAAAATTTAGGTAAATTATCAGGTAAAATACTTTTTTTTGGCGGTGTTTACAGTAATCTTCAAGCTTTAGAAGCAATTTATGAAGTGGCCATACAAGAAAATATTGCTCCTGAAAATTGTATTTGCACAGGAGATATCATTGGATATTGTGCACAACCAGAAGAGACAATTCAATTCTTTAAAAATTGGAATCCAAGAAGTATAGCAGGAAATGTTGAAATTCAGTTAAGTGAAAATGCTGATGATTGTGGATGCGATTTTACAAAAGGTTCACGATGTGATGGGTTTTCCCAACTTTGGTATCCTTATGCAAAAGTAAATTAACACACGAATCTATAGATTTTATAAAAAAATTACCCGAATTTATCCAATTTGAGTTGGCCAATAAAAAATGCACTGTCGTTCATGGCTCCTATTTCAATACCTCTGAATTTATTTTTAAATCGACTCCTTGGAAAAAAAAAATCACCAATTTTGAAGCCACAAATAGCGATATAATTATTGCAGGTCATTGCGGGTTGCCTTTTAATGATAGTCAAGACGATATGTTGTGGTTGAATCCTGGGGTAATTGGTATGCCTGCAAATGATGGAAACCCATCCGTTTGGTATGTAATTTTAGAGGAAAAGAATAATTCACTAACTTTCGAACATAAAAGTTTGACTTACAATCATGTTTTAACAAACAATTTGATGATTAGTAATGGTTTGCCCAATGAATATGCCAAAACTATTCTAACAGGAATTTGGGACAACATGGAAATTCTACCAGAAGCAGAAACTAAATTACAAGGTCAAGAAATACAATTTTAAAATGAATGAAAATCTAATTTTAATATTCACTCGAAATCCAGAATTAGGAAAAGTAAAAACTCGTTTAGCAACTACAATTGGAAACGAAAATGCTTTAGAAGTGTATATTACAATTGTTAGAACACACCAAAAAAGTAGCTTTAGAAACCGATTTTGATAAACGCGTTTTATATTCTGAGGAAATCAACACAAATGATATGTGGAACAATCACTTGTTTCAAAAGAAATTACAATTTGGAAAAGACCTTGGTGTAAGAATGTACAATGCTTTCAAAGAAGGATTTGAAGAGGGTTATAAAAAAATAGTAATTATAGGTTCTGATTTAATTGAATTAGAAAGTAAAGATATTATTGAGGCTATTAATAAATTAGATTTTAGCGACATTGTTATTGGTCCGGCTCAAGATGGTGGTTACTATTTACTTGGTATGAAAGCCATTCCAGAAAATTTATTCAAAAAACAAAAGAATGGGGGAACAAAATACTGTTTTTAAAAGATACCTTGAAAGATATTAAAGATTTAAAATATTATTTGCTTAAAGAGAAAAATGATATTGATACTTATGAAGATATAAAAGATATTCCACTTTTTAAAAAATACACAAGATAATGACTCAAGAAATTTTAAATACAACAACAGCTTTTTTAAAAGATAAAGGTTTTCAAAATCCGCAAATAGGAATTGTTTTGGGAACAGGTTTAGGGCAATTAGTCAACCATTTACAAATTGAGGTAGCGGTTAATTATACTGATATTCCAAATTTCCCAATTTCAACTGTAGAATTCATTCTGGAAAATTATTATTTGGAACTTTAGAAGGCAAAAAAGTAATAGTTATGCAAGGTCGTTTTCATTTATATGAAGGCTATTCGTTGCAAGAAATAACTTTTCCAGTAAGAGTTTTAAAAGCTTTAGGTATTTCAAGCTTATTAGTTTCAAATGCTGCTGGAGCAATTAATTTGGGTTATAAAAAAGGTGATTTAATGTTAATCGATGACCATATAAATTTACAAGGTGGTTCTCCATTAGCCTTCAAAAATGTATCCGATTTTGGAGAACGTTTTACTGATATGTGTGCTCCTTATGATGCTAGTTTGAATGTAAGAATGTTGGCTATAGCCAAAGAAAATAACATCGTTTTGCACAAAGGAGTCTATGCTTCGGTAGTTGGACCACAATTAGAAACAAGAGCCGAATATCGTTACTTAAAAATTATTGGTGCTGATGCTGTAGGAATGAGTACTGTTCCTGAAGTAATTGTGGCTAATCATTTGAATTTACCAGTAATAGCAGTTTCTGTTTTAACAGATGAATGTAATCCTGATGATTTAAAACCAGTTAATATTCCAGAAATTATTGCGGTTGCTGGTGAAGCCGAACCAAAAATGATTACTCTTTTCAAAGGATTAATTCGTCAGATATAATTTATTTTTGTTAGAGATTTCAATTTTTAAAATGTAATAATCTATTTATTCTTAATATATGTAACATAGCTAACTTTTCTTTTTTTGCTTATTACTTATATTTGTATTATTAAAAACTAAAAGATGAAAAAAACGTAATTCTATTTATAACCGTTTTCTTTGGAATACAGTTTTCAAACGCACAAAGTCCTTGGACTAGAGAGAAAGGAAAGGCTTATTTACAACTAGGTTTAACCAGTTTATCGTATGATGCTATTCAGTTTGATGGGGAAAAAATAGAAAACCAAGGAGATTATAGCGATATTACCATTCAGGTTTATACAGAATATGGAATAAGCGATAAACTAGAAGCTCAATTAATTTTACCATATAAATCTGCTTCTTACAAAAATACAGGTATTTCAGAGAGTATTTCAGGGTTGAGTAATGTTTCAGTTGGGTTAAAATATAAAGTATCTGATAAAAATTGGAAAATTAGTTCTGGAGTTTTATTTTCGGCTAATTCTATCAAGACAAATGAAGATTTAGTAGTAAGTTCAACAGGGATTAACTCTTCGACTATTTTACCTTATATAACTATTGGTTCTAGTCATAATAAATGGTATTATTTTGGTAATATTGGATATGGTTATATGAATAACGATTATTCCGATTATTTTAAAGCTACTATCGAAGTAGGTTATAATGTAATTCCAAAAGGACATTTAATGTTGGTTTTAGATACTAGAAATCCCGTTACTAAAGAAGATGCTTTTATAAATGATAATGTACAATGGGCTTCTCATTTAGATAGGCAAGCTTATAATGCATTTGGGTTAAAAGCAAACTATGAGTTTGTTAAAGATAAATTTGGAGCTAATTTTTCAACATTTGGAGCTTTTGGGATCGATAATTCACCATTAGCACCTACAATTAATTTAGGAGTTTACACTAAATTATAATATATGAATAAGTACAAAGAAATAATAATTAACTCTTATTCAGATTACTTCAATTATCTGAAAAATGAATTAATTTCACTCCATATAGAAAATTATTTCTATGGATTGATTATTATTTCTTTACTGGTATTTTTATTAGAAGCTTTATTTCCTTGGAGAAAAAACCAACCTATTTTCAGAAAAGATTTTTGGCTAGACACTTTCTACATGTTTTTCAATTTCTTTTTGCTAAATATGATAATTTTAATTGCTATGAGTAATGTAACAGCACAATTATTTGATGATTTTTTATCATTATTTGGATGGAAAGTGGGATCTTTACAAGTAGTAGATTTATCAAAATTACCTAAAGCACTATGGCTATTTATATTTTTTATAGTAACTGATTTTGTACAATGGAATACACATCGATTATTACATCGTTTTGAGTTTTTCTGGAATTTTCATAAAGTGCATCATTCTGTTGAACAAATGGGTTTTGCAGCACATTTACGTTACCATTGGATGGAACCAGTTGTTTATAAAACAGTATTATATGTTCCAATAGCAATAATTGGTGGTTTTTCAATACAAGATGTTTTTATTGTTCATTTTATAACCATTACAATAGGGCATTTGAATCATGCTAATATTGGTTGGGATTACGGACTTCTAAAATATATATTGAATAACCCAAAAATGCACATTTGGCATCATAGTAAAGAAATGCCAAGAAAATATGGAGCAAATTTCGGGATTTCGTTAAGTTTATGGGATTATATATTTGGTAGTGATTACGTTCCAAAAGATGGCAAGGATATTGCATTAGGTTTTGATGATGTAGAAAATTTTCCTAAGGATTTTATCAATCAAGAATTGTATCCGTTTAAAAAATAAAAATGAAAATAAACAAAAAATAAAAATTATGAAAAAAGATTGTATTAATGCTTTTAATAGCAATTCAAGGTTTTGCACAAAATTTTGATTATAAAAATTATGCTTCACTATTAAGCAAACACGTTTCTAGCAAAGGAAATGTAAATTATGATTTATTAAAATCAAATAAATCAGATTTAGATAAAGTTGTAGCAGAATTTGAAAAAACATATCCTACAAATAGCTGGTCTAAAAACGAAATTTTAGCTTACTATATCAATGCTTATAATGTATATACTTTAAAAAAGTAATTGATAATTATCCTACTAAAAGTATTAAAAACATAAGTAATGCTTGGGATGATAAATTTATAAATTTAGGAAATAAGAAAATCTCTCTTTCACATATTGAACATAATATCTTAAGAAAAATGAATGAACCCAGAATTCATTTTGCTATAAACTGTGCTTCTTATTCTTGTCCAGATTTATTAAATACTCCCTATTTACCAAATACAATTGATGCACAACTTGAAAAAGTAACAAAAGATTTTTATAAATAATAC
>JAAURU010000255.1 GCA_012032075.1 Flavobacterium sp. | reverse complement strand
AAAATACATCTAAAGGCTATTTAGTTTTTCCAGCTTATACAGAAGAATTTCCGTCTTATTTTGTTTATTGTTTTCAAAAGGGATAAACTGGATTATATAGGGAATTTTAATCATATCAATTTTAAGAAAGGTACACTATCTTTTAGTGAAAAAACGAAAGAACTTCATATTCTATCAGATGAAAAATATACTTTAAATAAATTAGAGGAATCTGAAACTTTAACTCAATTTTCTTTTGAAGAGGTTAACAAGGACATTAATAAAATAAAAGAGGTTGATTAAATAAACTTCCCATAAGATTGCAGAAACTAATATTAAGTTTTAGTGTTAAATTTCTAACTTTTATTTTCTTTAAACCTCAAAATTAACCCAATTTTTTCATAAACTTGAAAATGAATTTATTATATTTGAAATGCATAGAAAAAGACTATTTCACTAAATATAATGAGTTAAAATAAAATTATGGTTTTTGAAATTATAGAAGAAGTAAACATTCTAATGAATGGTTTTCAAAAAGAAGTGAAAACAAGATTTAATATTGATTTTTCATTGTTTAATAAAACGGAAGACGAACGAATATATATTATCAATAAAGAAAAAATTAATTCGGTTCCAGTACAAGAAAGTGCTATTTTGAGAGTTATTGAACAATTAGAATCACTCAATTATCCTATCAAGATTAAAACCGATTATAAAGGACATTTTGTAGGAATTCATGAACATGAAAAATGGTTGACAGAATGGGATAAAAGAGCCGATGAATTAATCGATAAAGAGTTTAGTTCTTTTGATAAAGCTAAAGAAATAAAAGCCTATTATTTTGATATAATTAAAGATGTAGAAACATTTGAAAAAATAAATTTAAAGAACCATATTGGAATTTATTCTTTTTTAACCCCGAAATCGATAATGTTAATCTTCCCGATATTGGCACAACTTTAAACTGGAATATCAAAGCAATTGGTTCTATTCCATGTACAGGAAGAACCACCATTTTAAATCCAGGTTCTAAAGAAATTATTATCTCTTTCGATTCATACCAAAGGCTTTCTAATAATATTATAGAAACTTTAAAGCCTAATATGAATCGCGAAATAAAATGGGATGAACAAACGGTAAAATTGCATACAGAATGTCATTTCGATAATATTGAAAAAAAGGTCAAAAAGAAATCCGCTTATTTTCAGTTTTTAATTAAAGAAGTAATTCGTTACACAGAAAATGTTACTATAACTTCAAGAAATTAAGTATAGATAATTCTAAAAGGAACTATATTCAAAGCTCTTTTTTCAATCATTAACTTTATATCTTCACTTAAGAAATCCCATTCTTCTTTAGTGTAATACTCTTTATCTTCTTGGGTAAGATAAATATCAATAGTAGGAGTGTAACCTATATTGCTATCTAAGCCTGTTTGAATACCATTTTTCACTTCTATAGTGCTAATAGCATCTCCATAGTGATTTTTACATAAAATAATAATATCTTGTCTGGTTACAATGCGTTGGTTTGAGATTAAATTTTCTCTATAAGCATATATTTTTTCCGAATTGGTCAACTCATTACGGCCACCTTGCGTACTTGATATTAGAATAATATTGTCTTTTTCAAAATCGGCTCCTTTGAAAACGTTGAATTTAGAAAACGTACTTATTTTGTTTGCTTCTTCACCATTTGTTGTCCAATACTTAATAAAAAGTGTCCCTTTTTCTTTTGTCTTTTCAGTATTTAAAACCAAATAAGGGTTGTTTAAATTTTGCATCCCTATTTGTGCCATTTTCGATTTAAAACGGGCAATAATTTGATTAATTTCCTTCAAGTTATTATCTGTAAAATCTTGTCCTAATCTTGAAAAAGCAGCAGCTTCATCTCTAATTAAATCAATTAGGTAATTAATTTCTTCAGCTGCATTACGTTCGTCAAAACGGGCTACACCTCCAAAACGTAAGTAAGCATAATTTTCATCTTCAGGTTCAACATTATTGGTAATAACATCAAATTCTTTATTACGATCATTTATAACCCAAAATAATTCTAGAAAATAGTCATCATTTAATTTTAAAGGATAAATGTCTAATAATTCTTTAATATTTCCTTGTGTTTCATTCAGCTTTTTGTTGATAACTGGGAAACAATTGTTAGCACAAAATATTTCAGATAAAATACTATCTCCTATAACATTAGGAAATTGAACGCGAAGCCAAAGTAAATCTTTTTCTTCTTTTATCTTTTCTAATTCTTTTGCAGGTAAAAGAGTTTCTAATGCTGATGGGAAAATAGATTTAACATCTTTTAAATCAATAACATCTTCAATAGTTATAAATTGTTTTTCATAAAAATCATTAGCATGTTCTTCAATTTTATGAATGTGATAAATATCGTGTTGCTTTAAATCATAACTTGTATTTGTACTTTCTTTGTCGTTATTATACCCTTTTCTTATGGTTAATGGGATATCGTTTAGAAACCATCTTGACCTTGGTAAAAAATGAAAAAATTTAGTTCTTTCTTCTATATTTCTAAGATAGAAATAAAACATTAAATCCTTAAGAGTTCCATTTCCTTCATGCTTTAAACCAATCCAAATTGTTCCGTATGGTGGTTTTTTTAGATAATCCTTATTAGAAATTACTTCTCTAAATTGTTCATTAACTATTTGTTGAACACCACTTGGTAAAACCACATATTTCAGTTTATTACGATTCAATTTCACAGGAATTGTAGGGCCAAAATGATAATTTTTTATAATATTTTCAATGGGATTATATGGGTTGACTTGCTTTTTTGAATAAAAAACTGATGGTGATTATGAAGTGTGGTTTCGTCTTCTATAGGATAGGCTCTTAAAATTCCTCTCGCTGGAGTAGCTTTTGCAGAAGCTGTAGGAGTTAAAATATCCACAAGTCTTTCTGTCATTCTTCTTCTGCTAGAAAATATTTCATTTGATATTTTCTCAAGTTCTTTGGCACATACATCAAAAAGAAGATTTACAATAGGGTCAAATACATTTTCTAATTCAACATCATTATAGCCCCACTTTTTAGCAGCGCGTTTTAACATTCTGTCTTTTATTTGATCTTTAGATAATGGATTCATTAATTTGTATTTTATTTAAATGAAAATGGAGCTAAATAGTATGCACTTTTAAAATAATAAGGTTGGTTTGTCTTCTTTATAATGCCATAAACTACAATGTCAAGTCTCTTTTTTACTCTTATATTTGTCTCATAACTTAAAGTGTTTTCACTTACACCTAGTGTTACTTCAGTTACTTGAAGCCTTTTTTCGTATTGGTTTACTTTTTCATGAACCGATTCTTTTATCATGTCTTTCAGTCTATTTGGGTTGGCCAATAAATTAAAATCGGTATCCCAATAATAGTTCCAAATTCTTCATCATACTTGTATTCACCAAAAATTGTAGAGACAATTACAGTAATAAATTGCGCTAAAGATTCTTCTATAGTAACTTTTGTAACATCATTACCAGTGGTAAGTTTTTTATAGTCAAAAGGCAATTTGTAATATAAATCTCTCATGTTAAATTTTAACTAATTGTGAATTGTACTTCTTCATTTTTGTCTAAAGTAACGGTAACGGTATTTCCTTTCACAATTTCATTAGCAATTATCATTCGAGAAAGTGGTCTTTTCAGTTTGTTTCGAATAGTTCCTTTAATTGGTCTTGCTCCATATTCTGGACTAAAACCTAATAAAGCAATTTTTTCTTTGTCTTTGTCTTTTATTTCCAATGCTATTTCTAGTTTTTCCAATAATTGAATCAACTCTTTTTTCAAATGGATGTCAAATATTTTGGAAACACTTTTTACGTTTATTGGTGCAAACGGAATAATTTCGGTTAACCTTCCTAAAAATTCGGGTCTGAAATAGCCTGTCATTAGTTGAATTAAATCATTCGACTTTGGAACGATTTCTTTTTCAAACGATTTTACAATAAAGTCTGAACCAATGTTTGATGTAAATAAAACTACCGAATTGGAAAAATCTCCTTCTTTTCCAAGTCTATCATGTAATTTTCCTTCATCTAATATTTGTAAGAATACATCAAAAACCGATTTATGTGCTTTTTCAATTTCGTCAAACAATACTATAGAATAGGGTTTTTGTCTTATTTTGTTTACCAATAATCCTCCTTCTTCATAACCAACATATCCTGGAGGAGCTCCATATAACAATGCTGCAGAATGTTCTTCTTTAAATTCAGACATGTCTAAACGGATGATAGCATTTTCATCACCAAAAAGGAAATCGGCAAGTGATTTTGCTAATTCTGTTTTTCCAGTTCCTGTTGGTCCTAAAAAGAAAAATGAACCTATTGGTTGCCCAGGTTTTGTTAATCCAGAACGCGATTCCATTATGGCATCAGCTACAACTTTTACAGCATGATCTTGACCAATAACCCTTTTCTTTAAAGTATTTTCAATATCTAACAAGCGTTCTCTTTCGTCCGATTTTACTTTACCAGCAGGAATACCTGTTATTTCAGAAACAACTATCGATAAATGAGAAGCAAGTACTTTATTTTCTTGCTCTTCTAATTTTTCAAGATTTGTTAATAAGTCATTTACAAAAGTAATTTTCTCTTCGTGACTTTCTAATAAATGAAATTCTGTACTACTTTGGTCGGTTTCATTAAGTAACTTTCCTGTTTTTTGAATAATATCTGAAAATAACCATTCAATTTTTTCTTCTTTTTCAATGGTTTCTTTTATTTCATTTAAAGCAACTAACTGATTTTTTAAATCGGGAATTTCTTTTTTTATAGTTTCTTTGGCTACTTTTTAAAGATGACATGGTTCGGTCTATCAAATCAAGTGCAGAATCTGGTAATGATTTTTCTTTTAAATAGCGTTTTGCCAATCGTATAGCTTCTTTTTGGTCTTCATCATCAATAGTGAAATCATGGTGTTTTTCGTAGCTTTCAATAACACTACTAATCATTCGAAAAGCTAAATCTTGTGTTGGTTCTTTTATTTCCAATGTTTCAAAACGTCTAGACAAAGCATCATCTTTAGCTAGCGTTTTTCTGAATTTTTCTGGAGTTGTAGCTCCAATAAAAGTTATGATTCCTTTTGATAATTCCGATTTTATAATGCTTGCAATTCCAGAACCTTGATTAGAATCAAAAAGTTCATGAATATCATCTATAAATAGAATAGGTTTTTCAAACTGTTTTAATTCATTAAATATTTTTTGCAAACGGTCTTCCACTTCACCTTTATAAGACGCTCCAGCAAATAATGCTCCTATGTTAATTTCGAAAATAGTTGCTTTGTCGAAAGCATTTAAAATGGTTTTTGAAGCAATTTTTTGCAAAACCTTCAATTAATGCCGATTTTCCCACACCTGGATCTCCAGTTATAATTACATGTGGCTTTAATTTTCTATTGAGAACTTCTGTTATAGTTTTTAACTCTTCATCACGTCCAATAATAACAGTTTGATTTTTGTTTTTTGTAATTTCTTTCAGTCTATCTATACAATATTTACCAAGAGCATTAAAACTACTTTTAGCAGAAGTACTATCATTGAAAATTAAATTACTGGAGGAGGTGAACGATTTCTTCCACTTTGATTACAACATCAAACAATAGTAGAAGGATTTAATGGTAACGATTTAATTGGTCATGTGAAAAACCACACCACG
>JAAURU010000254.1 GCA_012032075.1 Flavobacterium sp. | reverse complement strand
GCAACAGCTCAGCAACTGGATCCCAAAACATTTTCCAGTCTACGATTCCGGTTTATTGGCCCTGACGGAAACCGCGCTATAGCGGTCGTTGGCGAACCCGGTAACCCAAATGTTTCTTATATCGGTGCAGCCTCTGGTGGTCTTTGGAAAACGGAAGACGCGGGTGTTAACTGGAAGTCAGTATTTGATAAAACGGACGACTCATCCATTGGCGCGTTGGCAATTGCTCCGTCCAATCACAAACAAGTATGGGCTGGAACAGGAGAAACTTGGACAAGAAACAGTGTTTCTGTTGGTGACGGAATTTACAAATCTACTGATGGTGGTTTGAACTGGAACAATATGGGTTTACCAAAATCGGAAAGAATTTCTTCTATAATTGTTGATCCTAGAAACTCAGATAATATTTGGGTTGGAGTTCTTGGAGCTTTATGGGGTGATAGTGAAGAAAGAGGGATTTACAACTCTACAGACGGTGGAAAAACTTGGAACAAAAAATATTATATAGATAATAAAACAGGCTGTTCTGATTTAGTTATTGACCCTACAAATCCTGATGTAATGTATGCTAGTTTTTGGGAATTTAGAAGAACGGCTTGGTCATTTAGCTCAGGAGGAAACTCCTCGGCTTTGATTAAAACTATAGATGGTGGAAAAACATGGAATAAGATACATAATGGCTTCCCTTCTGGAAAACTAGGTCGATTTGCAATTGCAATTGCCTCTTCAAATCCAAATATTTTATATTCGGTAATTGAATGTGAAAAAGACGAACAAAAAGGGTTGTATAAATCTGAAGATGCTGGAAAAACTTGGAAACACTTAAATAGTGATTTTGGTTTAGTAGTTCGCCCTTTTTACTTTTCAAGAATTGTTATTGACCCAAAAAATCCTGACATCGTTTACAAAGCTGGTTTAAGTGGTTCTATTTCTCGCGATGGAGGAAAAACATTCAAAGATTTAGGCAATATGCATTCTGACATTCATGATATTATAATAGATCCTTATGATACTAGTAGAATATATGTGGGAACAGATGGAGGTTTATACAGAAGCTGGAATAATGGTAGCACTTTAGCAATTGTAAATAATTTACCCATTTCGCAATATTATCACATTACATTAGACGATAAAGATCCTTATAACATATATGGAGGTTTGCAAGACAATGGTTCTTGGTATGGCCCAAGTAAAAGTGATGGTGGAATTGAAGCCAAAGACTGGGAAAGAGTAGGTTTTGGAGACGGATTTCGAGTATTAAAACATCCTACTAAAAACATTATTTATAGTGAAATGCAAGGTGCAGAAGCGATATGGAGATATAATGTTGACAACAAAGAATTAAAAACCATTGAACCATTACAAGAAAAAGGTGTTGAAAAATTACGTTTTAATTGGAATGCTCCTATTGTAACAGGTTTACACAATCCAGATAGAATTTATGCAGGTAGTCAATTTGTGCATGTTTCTGATGATATGGGTGCAAGTTGGAAAATCATTCACCCGATTTAACTACAAATGATAAAAGAAGTTAGATCAGGAAAACTCTGGTGGTTTATCAAAAGATAATTCTGGAGCTGAAAATCATTGTACTTTATTTACCATAGCCGAATCTCCTTTGGATAAAAATATTATTTGGGCTGGAGCCGATGACGGAAACGTTCAAATTACACAAGATGGAGGTAAAACATGGAAAAATGTAACAGCAAATTTCATTGGTTTACCAAAAAACACTTGGTGCTATCATATTGAAGCTAGTAATTTTGCAAAAGGAAGTGCTTATGCTGTTTTTGACGGACATACCAATAACGATGTAAACACATACGTTTTCAAGACAACCGATTTTGGTACAACTTGGACTTCAATTGTTACAGCTGATATTGATGGATTTGCGCGTTGTATTCAAGAAGATTATGTGAATGAAAAGCTATTGTTTTTAGGAACTGAAAAAGGATTATACATAACTGTTGACGGTGGAAAAAACTGGTCAAAATTTGAAAATGAGATGCCTTCAGTTGCTGTAATGCATTTAGACTTACATAAAAAAACTAATGATTTAGTAATGGCAACTCATGGAAGAGGTATTATTATTCTTGATGATGTGAGTATCTTAAGACAAATTACTAATGATGTTATTGCTTCTGATGTGTATTTCTTTAAAACAAAACCATTTGCTAAAGTAGAGAATTCATCGTTTGGTGGAACTTCATCAGAACTAGAGTTTGTAGGTCCAAATCCTTCTACTTCGGTTCAAATTATCTATTATTTAAAAAAGCGAAATACTTTTGGTAAAATAGAAATGGAAATTCAAGATATGAATGGTTCTAAAATTGTTTCGCTTCCAGTAAGTAACAAAAAAGGAATCAATATTGTAACTTGGGATTTTAATGAAAAAGGTCCTAAGTAGCAGCTGGAAAAACATTAGATTACAGTGGTTTTACAACACCTTTAGTTCCAGCGGGTAAATACAAAGCGGTTTTAACCAAAGGAAAAGACAAATTTATAAACGAATTTGAAGTTATTAATGATTCAAAAAGTCCAATAACTGAAGCTTCAAGAAAAGAACAAAGAAGTACTACTAAAATGCTTTTTGATAAAGTTCAAGATTTAGCCTATATGGTTTATCAAATTGATGAAATGATTCAATTGAACAATTCAATTAGTGAGAAAGACAAAGGCTACAAAAAACAGCAGAGAAATTAAACACAGAATTAAACAACCTAAAAAACACAATGGTTATAACTACTGGAGATAGTTATGTAGGTTCAGCTGAAAAGCAATTACGTGAAAAATTAGGTGCTATTTATTCTTCTGTAGCATCTCAATATGATGCTCCTTCTCCTTCTCAAAAAGCTAATATTGAATCAGTAATGGAATTATTCAACAAAGCAGAAGTTCAATTTAAGAAACTAGAAAAAAGTTCTTTTTCAAAAATTTTAGAAAAGAACCAAAAAATAAATCCAGAATATAAAATAAAAACATTTAAAGAATTTATTGAAGGATAACATTTAATAGTAAAAATTTAAAAGAGGCCAATTCATAATTGGTCTTTTTTTATACTATATAATAAAAAGTATCGTTTTATATAAAAATATAAATTCATGAAATATAGTTACTTCATCATTTTAGTTTTACTATTTTCTTGCCAAGAAAAACTAACTAAAAAAACTAAAATTATTGCACAAGAAGTGGTTGAAAAACCAATTATTGTTAACCAAAACCCTAAAACTTTTGCAGAAAAATTAGCTAACGCAGCTATTTCTATCATAGACCCAGAAGTTGAGTACATACCAGATTATGTTAGTCTAAAATATCCAAATGGTGATGTTCCCCCAAAAACTGGTGTTTGTACTGATGTAGTAATTCGTGCTTACAGAAAATTAAATATCGATTTACAAAAAGAAGTTCATGAAGACATGAAAAGTAATTTTTCTTTCTATCCAAAAACTTGGGGTTTAAAATCTACTGATAAAAATATAGATCATAGACGTGTTCCTAATCTTGAAGTCTTTTTTGAAAGAAAAGGAGAAAAATTACCAGTTACTCAAAATCCAAACGATTATAAAACAGGAGAAATAGTTACATGGATGATTAATGATAAATTACCACACATAGGAATTATAACCCATTTAAAATCAACTGATGGAAAACGACCTATGATTGTGCACAATGTAGGTGGTGGACAAGTTTTACAGGATTGTTTGTTTAGTTATAGTATTGTAGGGCATTTTAGGTATGGGAAGTAATGTGCCAATTTATCAATTAGACAATTTGTCAATTAAATAAGATAATTATCAAGTTATTTTAATTGACACATTGTCTAATTGTCTTATTAACTAATTAACCCTTTCACCTCATCAAAGTTCAAACCTCCATAATTTCCAGAACTCATTAGAAGTAAAGCAGCATTATCAAACTTTTGGTTAAATAAAAAATCTTTAAATTCTGTTGGGTTTGTATAAATAATCAAATCATCGCGTTTAAAAGATTGTGCGATTTGGTCATAGGTAACTTCTTCCAATTGTTTAATTTTCACAGCATCTGGAGAATAAAAAACAACCGCAACATCAGCACTATCTAAAGCTCCTTGATATTCTTTTAAAAATTCTGCATTTAAACTACTATAAGTATGTAATTCTAAACAAGCAATTAATTTTCTATTTGGATATTGATTTTTCACTGCTTTTGTAGTAGCAGATACTTTACTTGGTGAATGTGCAAAATCTTTATACGCTACTTTACTACTACTTTCTGCAATTTTTTCTAAACGTTTGCTTGCTCCTTTAAAACTTGAAATAGCTTCATAAAATTCGGCTTCATCAACTCCCATACATTGGCAAATCCACTTGGCTCCAGCTAAATTATTCAAATTATGTGCTCCAAAAACTTCAATTGGCATTTGTCCTTCTGGAGTATCTAATAATGTAACTCCGTTTTCAACCGAATAACTTGGAGTTTGATAAGGAATTTTTCTAATTGGATTTTCCGTTTCTTCAGACACATTCTTTACCGTCTCATCTTCTTCATTATAGACTAAAATGCCACCTCTAGTAATTTGATTGGTAAAAATTCTAAATTGGTCAACATAATTCTCAAATGTTGGAAACACGTTAATATGATCCCAAGCAATTCCAGAAAGCAAAGCAATATTAGGTTGGTACAAATGAAATTTTGGACGTAAGTCTATTGGTGAAGACAAATATTCATCACCTTCTAAACAATGAAATCATTATCTTCGGTTAAATGAACCATGGTATCAAAACCTTCTAACTGAGCTCCTACCATATAATCAACATTTTTATTATGAAAATGCATGACATGAAGAATCATAGAAGTAATGGTTGTTTTTCCGTGTGAACCACCTATTACAACTCTTGTTTTATTTTTTGATTGTTCGTAAAGAAATTCTGGATACGAATAAATCTTCAATCCTAATTCTTTTGCTTTTAGTAATTCTGGATTATTAGCTTTTGCATGCATTCCAAGAATTATTGCATCAATTTCAGGTGTGATTTTTTCTGGAAACCAACCTAACTCTATAGGCAATAAGCCTTTTTTATCTAATCTAGATCTTGAAGGTTCAAAAATAGCATCATCACTTCCAGTAACTTTATATCCCTTATTATATAAGGCTAAAGCCAAATTATGCATGGCTGCACCACCTATTGCTATGAAATGTGTATTCATTAAGTTAGAAGTTAGAAGTTAGAAGTTAGAAGAATTTTATCTAAAAACAACTACCTATATTATTTATTGTATTTATCGGATTCAGCTTGAGCGGCTTTTGCTTTTTGTGGTAATTTCATCTTATTGTATAGATTTATCAATCGATTATAAGCAGTTTTAGAATGCGTTAAATTTACGCCTTGCAAGTAGTATTTCTCAGCAGATGCATAACGTTCAAAATATTCATCTATATGTCCTTTAGCCATAACACCATCGATTTTTGAAATAGCCATTAATTCATTAGCATAACTTTGCGATTTTTTTTCACTCCCACCTATAATTCCAGGTAATTCTAAATACAAAATAAGTAAAGCCCAGCGTGTATCAGTATGTTTTGAATCTAATTTTGCAGCCATTTTAAAGGAAGCTTCAATTTCATCAATCATGCCTAAAGCTTTAAACTTATTACTTTCCTTTGCTTTCATACCCATTGCTCCACCATATTTATAATGA
>JAAURU010000253.1 GCA_012032075.1 Flavobacterium sp. | reverse complement strand
TAAAATTGAAGTACAAGATGTCGTCAAATAACAATACTTTTAGAGATAGCGTGTATATGAATAATGTATTAGATTATAATGGTTACCGTTTTTTCAAGCTAGTTTTGACCCTGATGAAAAAGGAACGCATTTATCTGTAAATCATGATCAATGGGGAACTTGGACAACCTATTTAGGTTACTTCCTACTCTATTTTGCTTTAATGGCCATCCTTTTTGATAAAAACACACGTTTTGGAGAATTGAAAAGGAAGATTAATAAAATCAACGAGAAAAAAGCTACTTTGTCAGTTATAGCATTCTTATTATTTTCTTTTACGGGTTACTCCCAAAATCACCAACACGAAAATAAAGCTCCAGATACCAAAGAAATATTAAACTTAATAGCAAAATACAAAGTTTCCGAAGCACACTCTGAAGAATTTGGCAAAATGGTTATTCAAGATTTAGGTGGTCGTACCAAACCTATTAATACTTTTTCATCAGAATTATTGCGTAAAGTTTCTAAAAGCGATACTTATGAAGGAATGAATTCTGATCAAGTATTCATTTCCATGACACAATTTCCGCAATATTGGTATAATGTGCCAATAATTTATATGAAAAGAGGAAATGATAGTATTAGAAAAATTGCAGGAATTCCTTCTAATGTTAAATATGCTTCCTTAATTAACTTTTTTGATGCGGAAGGAAACTACAAACTAGCTTCTTATCTTGATGAAGCCTACAGAGCAGCAGTTCCAAATAGCTTTCAAAAAGATTTTATTGAAACGGATAAAAAAGTAAACTTATTATATGATGCTTTAAGTGGAAAAATAATGCGTGTTTATCCTATTCCAAATGATACGAATAACAAATGGGTTTCATATTTAGAAGTTAGTGATTCCACAAAAACAGCTTTAGACACCATTAAAAATCTTATTCCTTTTTATTTAGATGCGGTTTCCAAAGCCAGTCAAAATAATAATTATAAATTGGCAAATTCCATTCTTGTTGGTTTAAAAAACTACCAAAAAAAATATGGAAAAGAAACCATGATTTCAGATGAAAAATAAATGCTGAAATTCTCTATAACAAATATGACATTTTTAAACGTTTGTTTTATTTGTATATGTTAGCAGGAGTTTTCATGATGATTTTTGCCATTATAAAATTATTTTCAACAAAAAAATGGGTTGCTTATACTGTTAATTTTTCACATGGATTAATTGTTTTATTTTTTATACTACACACATTAGGTTTAATCACTCGTTGGTACATTTCAGGTCATGCCCCTTGGAGTAATGCTTATGAAAGTATGATTTATGTAGCTTGGTCAATAATGTTATTTACATTATTGTTAGGATTTCCATATCCAATTTGGTACTTATTATTTATTAACAGAAGATTAAAAAAATCTCCAATAACTATTGCAGCTGGATCTTTTATTGCTGGAATGTTTTTAATGGTAGCACATTGGAGTTGGATGGATCCAGAAATTAGCAATTTACAGCCTGTTTTGAATTCCTATTGGTTAATGATTCATGTTGCTGTTATAGTTATGAGTTATGGTCCGTTTGCATTAGGTATGATATTAGGCTTAATAGCTTTATTTATGATGATTTTTACCAATTCTAACAATGTCAAAAGAATGAAACTTGCTATTGACGAATTGAGTTACATCAATGAAATGGCAATTACAGTTGGATTGGTTATGTTGACAATTGGTAACTTTTTAGGAGGTCAATGGGCAAATGAGAGTTGGGGAAGATATTGGGGTTGGGACCCAAAAGAAACTTGGGCTTTAATAAGTATTTTTGTGTATGCTTTTGTAATTCATTCACGATTAGTTCCAGGATTAAGAGGGAAGTGGTTTTATAATTTTGCTAGTGTTTTAGCTTTTGCCTCAATTGTCATGACTTATGTAGGTGTTAATTTCCATTTAAGTGGTTTACATTCTTATGCTTCTGGAGAAAGACAAAATGTTACATATTATATATACACACTGGCAATTGTAGTTGCAATAGGAATTTTGGCTTGGTTTCAATATAAGAAGCATTATGGAAAAAAGGGGTAAACAGAAAATTATTTAATTCAAGTTGCTAGTTTTAAAAAGAAAATAATAATTTAAATGAATCCTGAAAATACTTTTAAAACTAAAACTGGTTTTGTCATGTTGAAAAAAACCATATCATATTAACTAGAGATAGTGTCATTGAAAACTGTTCTAAAGATCAAACTAACAATAAATTAATACGAACTTTAATTCTTTACGCTCTTCTTTCTGTTTACTTTCTTTACAGTGCTTTCGAAAATTACAAAAAAGGAGAAACTGTATTCATGAGCTTTTCAATATTTTTTGCATTCATTCTACTATTTGGAATAATAAAAAGTTGGAATAATTCTTCAACATCTCTTATTGAAAGAAATAAAATAAAAAAGGTACAATTTATAGCTGCTAAAACAGATTTAACACGGGCTGTATTTGAAGTTTTATTTGAAGATAATAACGGAAAAATTAAAAAACGCTTGATTATGCTTCCAGGTTCTTTTAGTAACGGTAAAATTGAAACCCAAAAAGCAGTTGAAGTAATGAAAAGAGAAGGTCTTATTTAATCTAAAACAAAAAACTCTGAGAAAATTAAATCTCAGAGTTTTTGTTTATTTATTTTGAAAGTAATATTACTTTATAATTTCATTTTTTTGGGCTTCTTCAATATTAACACTATCAAAGAATCCTTACTCACTCATCCAATCATCACTATATACCTTACTCATATATAGTAAACCATGATCTGGGAAAACGACAACAACATTACTATCTTTCGTAAACTCTCCTTCTAGGAATAAGCAAACTGACTTAATATTTTAACTTTTATTTAACTTTTTTATTGTATTTTGCATATCATTAAACACTATTTTTGCACCCGATTTAAAAACCCCAAATTAAATGCAAAAATTAGCCCCACTTTTATTGCTTTTAATGGTACTGGTTTCGTGTACCGTTGAGCCTGTTGATTCAATTCAAATCAGAACTACTTCTGAAATTTTGAATACTAATAATACAACAACTGTTGTAGATGATACTACTGTATTAAACAATTTAAACATCCCAACATTCATGTCGGCTAACCTTAATGGTTTTCAATATGATGGTTTAAAACCAATGGATTATGTAGATGGTTCAACTAACGAATCTAAAGTAGAAGTTTATACCATTGAACAATCTAATTACAACTATTTATTACTACAAGGCTCTGACATAACTTCTAATGGAGTTGTTGCTGCTAATTCAATAATCATCGATTTAAGAATTCCGCAAGGTCAATGGAATGTTGGAACTTATGATTTACAAGATGGAAACAGTGTAATTATGAATGGAAACAACAGTTGCGTAGATTTATACAATTTAGGAAGCGGACTTAAAACTCATTCTATTACAAATGGTAGTATTACAATTACTGAATTTGATACTGTAAATAGAGTTATAAGAGGAACTTTTAATTTTACCTACTACATTCAAAATGACATGGCTGTTGAAGGACCTTATACTTTAACCACAGGTACATTTAATTACAAATTAGACGCTCCTAATTTTTTATAAGAAATTAAAATGACAAGAAAAAGACCTCAAAGTTAATTTTGAGGTCTTTTCTTTTAAAAAACTACTACTATACATGCTTTTTAATATACCCTATAATATCTTGTAAAATTTCATCTATTAAATGTTGTGCTACATTAAAATAAGTACCATCAAAATAACGAGGACTAGTTCCATCTCCTGTGGGTGATCCATGATGCGCATCTATCGAATCTCTCCAAAAATTAGCATGGTTTTTCCATTCTGGTATAGAAACTAAAAGCAGGGTCGGTAAACCAAAGATTCCAAGACAATACATTTCCTTCTTGTAACATATTTCCAGAAGCCAAGTTAAAAGCATTCATTACTAATGCATTAAATTCATCTACAATTTTAACGCCTATTGGTCGTATCGCTCCTATTTCTACTGCTATGTTACCAACAGAAAAAGCTTCAAGGATGTTTTGCAAAACTTGGACTTTCAAACAGTGTTGTTTCTCCTTTCGTATGGGGAAAATGGGCTGATTAACATTTCCTGGTAAATGTGTTGTTACTCGAATGGCATTTCTTTATTCAATGGAAATTTAGGCATACTGTATTGTAACAAAGGCCAAATCTCATTTATTTTATCACCTTGTTTTTCGCTTGGTGAAAACCATATTTTTGCTTCTACAGTCATGTCGGCTGCTAATTCTTTTGTGGTTTCGTTTACCCAACCTCTATTTCCTGTAACCGTTATTTCTGCATTCATACAGAGTTCGTTGCCTAACCAAATGCCTTGTTGTGGACAAATTATGGAATAAATTCTGCCTTCATTGGTATATCCAATTCTAGAAATATAAGGAGCAAACTGCTGAAAACAACGTTTTGTATCGGGTTTATCTTTTTGGGTTTCCCAACTAAATTCTGGCCATTTAATACCTAATTGACGTTGTAAAAAATTAATATTATCCATATTACCAAGCATAGGTAAAGAAGACAAATCAGGATTAGGATAAAGCATAGGAGAATTGGCTGGTGGAAAACCTCCTACCCAACCATTTGGAATTGTAGCATCTTTATTCATATTTGTATATTTTAGTTATACCAACAAACCTACAACTATTAATTAATGTGTTTTAGAGTAGAAATACCTGTTTTTTTTTAAATAATATATTTGTTGTTAAATTAAAATAAAGTTTAGGTTTGTAAAAACGAAAAACTCTCAACACAATGAAAAAATCAATCTTTTTACTGGTAATTTTTTTATCCTTATTTTTAATTAAATGTAGTGGTTCAGACACTTATAGAGGTTCATGGAAAGCAACCAATTCAAGTGGAGCGAAATATGACATTGTATTTGAAGCTAAAAAATTTATTGTTAAAAACGATTCTGGAGAAAGTAAAGAATATGAGTACACACAAAATTCTATTGCAATTGAGAACTCCGTTTCTACCTATGGCATCAAATTAGGAGATGGAAGAGGTTACCAAATCAAATTCCCTAATTCTAGCGATGAAAGTGTGGGATTACTTTTAGACGAAAACGGAAGTCTTTTATATACTATTAGTAGAAAGGATTACATTAATTATGAAGATATTTATAAATTAGAATAGTTAATGAAATTTAAACCATTAAGGTATTAAGATAATTAAGCAATACCCTTAATGAAAGGTAATACCTTAATGGTTAAAAAACTTTAATGAGTTATCTATAGCAAAATTAGAATAGTAGCAGAAATTGTTTTCAGATTCGCTGTTTTGGTGTATATTTACACCACCAAAACTATAAATCATGGCACGACAAAGCATTACATTAGCCAATCAAAATGATGAATGGCTAAAAGAACAAGTAGCTAAAGAAGAATTTACAAGCAAAAGTGAAGCCGTAAATTATTTGATTAAACAAGCAAGAGATCGTGAAGAATATCACGAGTTTGTACAAGCCAAAATTGATAAAGGTTTAAAAAGCGGTTTCAGTACAAAAACCAAAGAAGAACTTTTAGCCGAAATAAAAAGTCGTTTAAATGTATAATTACAAGCTATCTTTTGAAGCAGAAGAAGATATTCTCAGAATATTTGAATACGGTTTAGGAAGATTTGGCTTACTACAAGCAAATAAATATTATGAGATGCTATTGACTGTTTTAACA
>JAAURU010000252.1 GCA_012032075.1 Flavobacterium sp. | reverse complement strand
CCAATAAAAAGTACCTAATACTTCTCCATCATCATAAGTAGAAATAGTATTTTCAACAGCTGCTAAAAAGTAGATGCTTTCATTTACTAGAATTGCATCGGTAAAAGAAGCTTCTATGTTATTTATTTTTGGTAAACTTATGGCTTTAAATGCTAATTCTTTAGTAATCTCGTCCATAATAAAAACTCCGTTAGAAGCATTTATTGAATTTCCTCTTTGGAAAAATAAAATTTTATCAGCATCAATTATTAAACCTTCAATATTTAATTCGTCTTTTGCTAATGAAGCTATTTTTTTAAAACTTTCAAAATGAGTTGTAAAATTAATAGTCTGTATCTTTTTTGATTTTAAATGAAAACTTTTAGCAGTATTTCTGTTTTCAGTAGAACCCGAACCTAAAATTAATATCTCATTTTCTTTCAAAGCCATCGATTCAAAATCGGGTTTGTTTTTTTTAAGAATATTTTCTTGAGGATTTTCAAACAATGCATGTTTGACTAATGAATTTGTTCTTAAATCATATTGGTACAAAAACGAACTATTATCTGAAATTATAAACAATGAATTTTCATAATATAAAATCCCTGATGCAGAACCTATACCAGTAATTTTTTGGAAAAGTTGAAGTTGGAATTTTCTCATTTTAATTCAATATTTTTTCTTGGTTGTAAAAATACATTTATCTTTATAAATAAAATTTATAAAATGAAAAATATAGCTACTTCCTCTTTAAAAGTTTCTACTACAATTCAACTGAATACAATCCCAACACTAATTGATGTTGCTACTTCCGAAAAAAAGAAAGAAAAGGAGTTGCAAAAAATAAGAGAAAAATTGAGCAAACTGCAAGATACCATGTATGCCCATAATAAATATGGTGTTTTAATTTGTTTGCAAGGTATGGATACAGCAGGAAAAGATAGTTTAATAAGAGAAGTATTTAAAGAATTCAATGCGCGTGGAGTAGTGGTGCATAGTTTTAAAACACCAAATTCTACCGAACTCGAACATGATTATTTATGGAGACATTATTTGGCTTTGCCAGAAAAAGGAAAATTCTCTGTATTTAATAGAACACATTATGAAAATGTACTGGTTACAAGAGTACATCCTAATTATATTTTAAACGAAAACATTCCAGGTATAAATACTGTCGAAGATATTACTCCAGCATTTTGGGAAAATAGATTTGAAAGTATCAATGCATTCGAAAAACACATTGCCTCAAATGGAGTAATTGTTCTAAAGTTTTATCTACATTTAAGCAAAGAGGAACAAAGACAACGTTTATTAAGAAGATTAGAAACCGAAAAACACAATTGGAAATTTTCTCCTGGTGATTTAAAAGAACGCGAATTGTGGGATAATTATCAAAAATGTTACGAAGATGCCATTAATAAAACATCAAAAGAACACGCTCCATGGTATGTTATTCCTGCTGATAATAAAGAAACCTGTCGTTATCTTGTTGCTAAAACCATATTAGAAACCCTTCAAGAATACACTGATATCAAAGAACCAGAATTAGAAGACGAAGTGAAAGAAAATATCAAAATGTATCACGATAAATTAGCATCTGAAAAGTAATTTTATTTGGAGCGAATGGCTTGAGCTTTTAATACACCATTTCCTGCTGTCCATTTCAATTTTTAATAATTTGTCATGCTGAGCATGTCGAAGTGAGACAAATTATTAAAAGATTTCCATTCCCATCAGGGCTAGCTAGGTTTTGTATTGATGTCACCCAACATAAATCATCCCACATCTAGCATCCAACCATTTTTCTAGTTTCTAACTTTTAACTTCTAATTTCTAACTTCATTCTCCTATCTTTGCACACAAATTTGCAAAAATGACACTATCAACCTATACAAAAGAGTTTTCTTATAACTTAAAATTAGCCTATCCTATAATTTTAGGAATGTTAGGTCATACTGTTGTAGGAATTGTCGATAATATAATGGTTGGTAAACTAGGGCCAACAGAACTAGCTGCAGTTTCCCTTGGAAATAGTTTTGTATTTATTGCAATGTCTCTTGGAATTGGTTTTTCAACAGCTATCACACCTTTAGTTGCAGAAGCAGATGGAAAAGAAGATATAGAAAAGGGACGAAGTGCTTTTCATCATGGTTTGTATTTGTGTACGATTTTAGGAGTCGTTTTATTTGGAATTATTTATTTTTCAAAACCATTGATTGCTTTTATGGGCCAACCAGAAAATGTTGTTGAATTGGCCAAACCTTATTTAGATATTGTAGCTTTTTCGTTAATTCCATTAATCATGTTTCAAGCTTATAAACAATTTGCAGATGGCATGAGTGAAACCCATTATTCCATGTGGGCTACTATTTTGGCAAACATTGTAAATGTAGTTTTAAACTATTTATTAATCTATGGAATTTGGATTTTTCCAGAATTAGGAATTGTTGGAGCAGCTATTGGAACAATCGCTTCCCGATTTGTAATGTTAGGGTACATGCATTACATGATGAATTTAAAAAAGAAGTTTCATCCTTATTTCAAAGGTTTTTCCTTAAAGGAAATCAAACGAGAGGTTAATTTAAAAATTATTAGATTGGGAACACCTTCTGCTATGCAAATGTTCTTTGAAGTAGCCTTATTTACAGGAGCCATTTGGTTATCTGGCAGTTTAGGAGAAACAAATCAAGCAGCTAACCAAATTGCTTTGAGTTTAGCTTCATTCACTTTCATGTTTGCCATGGGCTTAAGTGTTGCAGCAATGATTCGTGTTGGGAATCAAAAAGGATTAGAAGATTTTAAAAAATTAAGGCTAGTTGCTTTTTCTATTTTTTTATTGGCTATTCTTTTAGAAATTATATTTGCTACTATATTTGTATTATTTCATAAAGATTTTCCAGCTTTGTTTGTCGATTTGGATAATATGAAAGATTTAGCAAAGAATACAGAAGTAATTACCATTGCAGCAGAATTACTATTGGTTGCAGCTGTTTTTCAAATTTCCGATGGTATTCAAGTAGTAGTTCTAGGAGCTTTGAGAGGTTTGCAAGATGTAAAAGTACCTATGTATATGACATTTATTGCTTATTGGGTTGTGGGTTTTCCTATTTCAATTTATTTAGGAGTATATACTTCTTTAGGAGCAATAGGAATTTGGATAGGACTTTTAGCAGGATTAACAACAGCTGCTGTTTTGTTATTTATCCGTTTTAATAAGGAAACAAAGAAGTTAATTCATCAAAATTTGTCACTTTGAGCTTGTTAAAGTGCAACAACAATATTTTGTCACACTAAGCCTGTCGAAGTACTTTCAATGACAATTTCAAAAATCAACTTTATGTCACACTGAGCCTGTCGAAGTGCTTTATGTAATAATTTCTAAAATTGATTTTAATTTGAAAACTAAATACTAATTTTGCTTAAATTAAAACAAATATAATTTATAATAAATTTTTAATAACAATATGACTTTACCAAAATTTGTAATAGCAGATAATTCCGATTTTCCAGATGATATTTCATTATTCATTTAGATTTTCCTCAATTCATTATCAATTTAAAAGATGATGAGGTAGAGTTTTTAGATGATATTGAAGATGAAGATGAGAAAGAATTAGAATCAGAAATGGAGCATTTAATTACACTTGCTGGAGAATTTTACGATAGAGAAATGGAACGATATGAAGAGTAGTTTTACTCTTCATAACCATTTTTAATAGCATATACAGCTAGTCCAACTCTTGTTTTTAGTTCTAATTTTTCAAAAAGGCTATCTCTGTAGTTTTCAACGGTTCTAGGACTACAAAACATTTTTTCCGCAATTTCTTTATATGTCATTTCAGTATGGCTGTATTTTAAAAATTCCATTTCTCTATTTGATAATTTTATTTCATTAGTATAGATTGATTTATTGTTTAAGGTTGAAAGTACTTTACTAGTTGCCCATTCTTGGAAGTATTGCCCGTTTTTTACTATTTTCTGTAAAGCCTCTTCTAGTTCTTTTGGATGTGCGTTTTTCAGCATATATCCTTTTGCACCACTTTTTATCATTTTAATTAAGCTTTGTTCATCGTCTTGCATGCTTAAAGCCATTATTAATGTATTTGGATACTCTTTTTAAGCCATTTTGCCGTTTCAAATCCGTCCATTATTGGCATACTAATATCTAGAAGCACAATATCAGGAATTGGATGTTCTTTTATTTTTTCTTGAAATTCTAATCCGTTTTCGCAAACATATAATACTTCAAACGCTTCAAAATTAGTAATAATACTACTCAAAGCATTAGCTATTAATACATGATCATCTATAACTACAATGGTTTTTTTCATTTAAGAAGGTATTTTTATAATTAGTCGTGTTCCTTTACTTTCAGTACTTTCAAATATATATTCTCCACCTATCATTTGCGCTCTTTTTTTCATATTTAATAATCCTATTCCGTTAGATTGTTTTGTAGGGTCAAAACCTACTCCGTCATCAATTAAACTCAATTTAATCATAGCATTTTCTTTTTCAAGAGAAATTACGATATTTTTACATTTGGAATGTTTAATACTATTTTGAATAAATTCTTGTGTAATTCTAAGTAAAATACTTTTGGTTTGATAGGCTTGTATTTCAATAATAGGTTCATACACAAACTGAACATTACATTTCTTTAAATCATTGATTTTTTTACATTCTTGTTCTAGTAATTCAGCTATAGGATTTTGTTCAATACTATCATCGGTTAAGGATTTAGATAATTGTCTTAACTCACTTAACGAATCATTAATAATAGTACTTATGTTTTCGATATTTTCAATAATATGTGGTGCTTTATTTTCATAAGCTAATTGTTGTGTATATAAACTAGCTAAAGTTAATTTCTGACCAATATTATCATGAATTTCTCTTCCTATATATTGCATCGTCTGTGTTTGAATTTCTAACTGTGTTGTTAATAATTCTTGCCGATGTTCATTTTTTTGATGTTGTAACTTACTTTCATGTTCTCTTTTTTTTTACTTTATATTGTTTTATAAATACAACTATGCCTATTATAAATAAGATAAAGAATAAATTAAAAACAATAATTGTTACAATGATTTCGGTTTTCCCCATATAAATGATGCTGTGAATAATAAATACATGATACAATTAGCAATTAAAAAATAAATATAGTAGGCATTCCATATTGAAGGTTCTTTTAATAATAAATTGTACAAACCAAAAAAAGGTAAAGTTCCTACATAAAAAAGCATTATCCCAATATTTATATAGAACATTTTATTTTGGTTGAAATTTAAAATATCATCATTTTGAATTTGTTTTTTAAATTCAAGAAAAACCAGTATCATTAGCAAAAAGAGCCAATAGTATAATTAAAAGAGAAAATAACTTTTAATTTGGCAAAATATAATTCTACAGGAATAAATGAAAGAATATAAGCACTTAAGAAAATCCAAAATAGTTCTTTCCGTTTTAGTGATTTATAGGCATAAAGCCAGAAAAAGAATATGAATTGAATTGGTATTACTACATAGGCATAAATTATTTGTTTTTTGATAGGTAATTCAAGAATATCTTTAGCAATTGTTACATCCAATAAAAAAACTATTATTAAATAAATAGTAAACCATTTCCAATAGGTATGTTTTAGACATTTATAATACAATATAGCTATTAAGGAAGCTAAAATCTCTAACCCAAATAGTAAATTTGTCAATTCTGGTTGATAGTTAAGCATAAAATTTTAAAATTCCGACTAACATTTACAGGGTTCACCAGGGAGGAATTAACGT
>JAAURU010000251.1 GCA_012032075.1 Flavobacterium sp. | reverse complement strand
TTACATTTCCATTTGAGCCTCCGTCTCTTCTTAACATTACTAATGGTATAGATACTAGACCATTTTCCACTTTAATATTTTTACTTCTGTCTATCTCAAAATATCCATCTACATATTCATATTGCCAATTATTTTTTCTCATGTTTAATAAAAACCTAAATTTAATAGCCTTTTCATAGTTTTCTGAAAGGTATTTATTTATAAATTCTTGAGAAGACATGTTATTTTGAGAAGATTCTTTTAATTTAACATATAAATAATTTGTGTGTTTATGTATTGCTCCAATATATAAAGGATTGTTATTTTGACTTGGGTTTTCGGAATTCCCACATCCTACAACCTCATAAAATTCCATAGCCTTTTTATCTTGTACAAACTGGTAATCATCACTTTCAGTTTCTATCTTAATTTCACCCCCAGAAGGCAATTTAATTTTAGATAATGTCCATGAGCTAGTATTACTATTTGCTTTGTCTCTATCTGTTTGATTTACATAAGGATATTCTGTTGTAGTAGGAATATTTGAGTTAACCTCCCCAGTTGCTTCAATAGGGTTTTCTTTATAATTCCCCCATATATCAAAACCTTTCATATTATAAACAGGATTTATAGTAGAATACTCAAAGATGTAAGGAGTATATTTGCCCATATTAGAATTTCTATAGGTAAAATAGACTTTATGCAACGTTAATTTTCCTCCATTATTACTTATTTCGGCAGTATTTAGTGAAGTATCATTATAAGCATTCTTTGAGTTATTTGGTATTCCTTCACACAAATCATACTTGTATTCAAAATGAGCTGTTTTAATTGGCTTTATATTTCCTTGAATTTGAGGATCTACTATTTCTCCGTTTACAGTTACTTCTGGTAAAGAATATAAACGTATAGATTTTATCTTTTTCATTTTACTAGAACTAATACTACCACCTCCATTTTCACCATCAACACCTATAGCATCTTTTCTATCTTCTAAATCAAAAAAAGCAACGTGGGTTTTAGTAATAATTCTTTTAACATAAATGAGTTCTTTTGTTCCATAAAGATAATTCCCTTTTTGGTCATAATTTTAGAGAAAAGACCATTATTATGTGAAACTTTATTTTTCTCAAATGGCACTCTCCATTTATAATCTTTAATAGGGTCATTATACTCAAATTTAGTATATGAACCTAAATCATTAGTAGTTAAACCATTGTTGTCAATATCTTCATAATCAGATGAAATAACAGAAGTTAATAAATAACTATGCGCATAACCTCCTGTAGTTATCTTATTAATACTTTTATCACTTGAATTAGTGTTATTATTATTTAAAGTACCATTATAGTTCGCTAAGCCTTTTCTATTATCAAAAGTGTTTACTGAATTATCAAATGTTGCTTCAATTTTTGAATTATTATAAACTGCTAACCCATAATTATAAGTTGAACCATCTGTTTGCAATACTTTTACACCTGCTGTATGATGATCTTTAATAAATGTTTTTTCTTCTAAAGAATTCCTATACTCCATTAGAGGATCATACTTGGCTTCTTCCTTAGTTACTTTTTGTATTAATTGAGAACGAATAAATCTTTTTTGTCTTTTTTATAGAATTGTTCACTGGAGCATTAATATTTGTACCCTCAAAAGCTCTTTTCGTATATCCATTTTTAGAACCACCTGCAATGGCTGTTCTAATAGCTTTATCTTTTAATAGTTGTGTGTTATAAATGGATTGTTCTGGGTCAACAGTTAAACCTCCCACTAATTTAAATGTAATAGGCTCATAATCTAAAGCATTTATAGCTTCAGGATTTTCATTGAATAATGGTAATATATTATTATTATTATTCCATCTTCCTGTTCTACTAATAGTTGAGGTATTATTAATACTAAAACCTCCATGTACTGCATTTCCTATACCAACTTCTGCTCCATAAGTATAACTTTCGCTATCATCTTGAACAACATCATTATACACATTAGAAACTTGTGATCTAAAGGGTCTAAACATACCGCCTATACCTTGACCATCTATTGAATATGTATCATAAGTGTAAACGGTTTGAGGTAAAGTTGTAGTTCTTTGTGAGATGATAGATTCTTTCTCTCTATTAAAATCTAAAACACCTTCTTGTTCTCCTTTATATTGTGTGTTTTCATATCCAAAAGCTTTTTCTTTTTTTTCTCTATGTGATGAATGTATCGCTTGGTAAGAACCGTAGCCAGTAATTTGAACTTGCGGTTCAGCAGCTCCAAAAATCTCACCACCTATAGAACCGCTAAAAGTAAGACTTGTATTTTTATATTTAACTCTTTTTGATGGAGTAAATGAAATATTGTTAAACGAAATACTTCCAGATTTACCAAAACTAGAATAATATTTGTTACTTTTAAATTCATCAAATCTATTTACTGAAGCTGATAGATTAAGATTTTCTATCCCTTTTCGGCTACTTAAACCTAATGATAAAGAGCTACCTAATGAAGTATTGGATGCTTTATCTAAATGTCTGCTCAAACTTACAGAAGGATTTACGCTAGCCCCTTCTCCTACTGAACTGGTTAAATTTAACCCAACAGAAACATTATCATTTAGTCTAAAGCCTATTCCAAGGATGGTCTAAACGAAATACCTTCGTAATTATTATATTCTACTCCTAACCCTGGGCCTATATTCAATGCATCCCAACCAAAAGAAGCAAAATTTAATCCTAAATTCATTCCTACAGTAATATTATCTCTCATTTCATTTTGATAGATAATTTCATCACCCCTAAAATCATCAGGTAACCCTCTAACTTGTCTTTCAATTTGACCCACATTTAAGTTCCATCCTAAACCTACCCAAGAAGCTTCTTGATCCATTGTAACTCCAGAGTTATAAGCAAGATTTAATGGATAACCACCAACATCCATAATAGGAATATTGTAATTAAAGTCGCCACTTGCTAAATCTACCATATCAGAGGTTCCAATAGGAGTAAAGGCATTGAATTCTGGTTGTGTAGGCCCACTGGTTAAAGCGTACATTTGTACTGGTTGTGTAACCTGTATAAAAATCATAATGGCTAAGTAATAAGCCAAAAATTTAGAAAACTTACTAGATCTAATCTGCTTCATAATAGTATTTCTGTATAAGTGTCTTTGAATTGGAATTTTAAAATTCCTTTTTTGAATAATTTGTCGTTGTATATGAGTTGAATTTTTTTCTTTTGGATCAATTCCTGAGAAAAAAAGTAGTACTTTTTGGAAAGGAGCTACCTTGAAATTTCTTTCATAACTAACTCCTGAGCACTGAATGGTGTCGTTTTTTGAAGTTACCACATAAAAATCTTTATCAAGTGAAAATGACATGTATTTAACTCCATCTTCATAAGAAAGTGAGGTGAATTTATCTTTCAGCAAATCATCTTCATCTTCTTGTTCAAATTGAAATTCAATTATTCTTTCTGTTTTATTTTCTTGATATAAAGAATCAATATTGAATAAGTCTTGATTCCCTTGGTCTTTTAATAAATAATATTGAATGGGAACCTCGGTAGCTTCAAAACTAATATCATCTACTTTTTGGGAATGTAGTTTTGATTTCCAACCGAATTTCTCTAATTGAAAAAGTTGATAACGTATAGATGCATCATCAAGAATATTAATCTCTTTTTCTTTTTTACAAGAAATAAGAAATGAGATTATTATGAATAATAAGGTTAATAGTTTTTTATTCAAATTTTAATATTTTAGTAGGTTATTTTTTATTTGGAAAATAATTCTTGGGGAAATTATAATCCTGCGTATTTTTTATTTATATATGTTAATAAATCATTTGTTATGTCTTTTGATTCATTTGCAAATAATATATTTCGGTTATCTCCAGAACCTAAAATTAATTCATAATTATTTTCTATAGAAAAATCTTTTATATAACTATTTATTCTCGACCATATTTTTTTAGATTCCTCCACTGCAAATGATTGATTAAATTGATCAAATTCTTCTCTTTTTGAAACAAAATTTTTCATCATATTTTCTTTTGTTTCTTGTGACAAATCTTCCCTTTGAATTTCTATATATAAACTGTCTAGATTAGCTTTTTTACTGTTAAATTCTTTCTCACCTATTTTCTTCATTTCCTTTGTCATTCTAAATTCATCAAACAATTTATTGTTATCTACATAAACAATTTCAGGATTTTTTGACAATTGACTATATACTATAAATAGTAACGATAACATTATTACAATTGTATTAATCAAAGTTAGAATATACCATTATTTTTTAACATGTTGATTCTTAATAAGAATTTGCAAAAATAGAACATAAATTCTAATAAAACAATAGCAAGAAGTTACTTATTTAATAATTTTACTTAAATCAAACATAGGAGCATACATTGAAACCATAATTACTCCTACAATAACACCAATAACAATAATAATCATAGGCTCTAAAACCACACCTATCATTTTTGTTTGATGGTTTATTTCTTCATTATATTGTTCTGTTAAGCGTTCGAACATAGTGTCGAGTTGGTTAATTTGTTCAGCTACTTCAACCATAGAAACCAATTTATTTTCATAAATAGTATGTTTTCGTAGACTTTCATGTAAAGAAGCTCCTTTTGTAATATCATCTTTAATAGTTTCAATAGATTTTTCAATAGGATAGAATTCAATCATTTTTGAGGTTAATGATAATGAAGTAAGTAAGGTTGTTTTTGAAGTAATCAATAAGTTCATGGATTGACAAAAACGTGAAATGTATATTTTTCGAATAAGATTGCCAAAATATGGAATTTTCAATAGTAAACTAGTGATAAACTTTCGATAACTATCGTTTTCTCTTAAGAGATAATGTGTAGCGACTAAACCAATAATTATTACAAAAAAACTAGAAAAAGTGTTCCCGAATGGTTTGAAATTTTTATAATATATCGAGTACTTTTTGGTAATTCACTTCCAAATTGTTTAAAGACTGAACTAAACATTGGCACTACTTTATTCAGCATAAAATACAATACTAAAACGGTTACCAACATTACGATTGCTGGATACGTTAATACTGAAACAATTTGCCTACGCATTTGGATTTTTCGGTTGAAATATTTTTGCAATTCGGTTAAAACTTCTTCTAATTTTCTAGTTTCTTCACCTATTTGAACGCTATAATATTCGTAAGGAGAAAATTGCTTGGATTCCATCATGGATTCGTATATACTTTTTCCATGAACAATTTTATCTTTTAATTCTAAAACAAGTTCTTTTTCTTTCTTTTTATCCATTTGTTGGCTCAAATCTCAAGTGCTTTCTTGAAATCGACACCCGATTTTAAAAGCATGCCTAATTCTCTGTAAAAAACTTCTTTTTGTTTATCTGAAAAAGTCTTAGAGACACTTATTTTACCAAAATTGAATTGGAAATCCTTTTTCTCTTTTACTTTAGTTTTCTTATAATTGCTTAAATCTAAACTCATGTTATTCTTTCCAAAGTATTAATTGATTCGCATAAATAGGTTTGTAAAAACGCAAAGGAACAGGCTCTTCATTAATTTCTAGTTCCAATTCTAATTTTTGAAATACTTTACTCTTTTTAGTATTGTATATAGAATCTACTTGAAATCTTTGTAGCTCTAATTTAAAAGTATCAATGAGGGTTTGTACTTTTCTAATAAGATATTTTTTCTTGTTTTTTGATAAAAGATAGTGTCTCCATCATAGGTTTGAAAATAAACTCCATTATCTCTTGCTATCATTTTTCACAGTCAAAACAGCTTTATTTAAACTGTAGGATAATCTAT
>JAAURU010000250.1 GCA_012032075.1 Flavobacterium sp. | reverse complement strand
TTGCTTTTAAAACACCATCCTCGTCTATTGTAGGTTGTAATGATAGTTTAAACTCGTCTCTTCCTAAAACGGCTTCCCATACTTGTACTTTTAGTTTTGTGCCTACTTTTATTCCTGTGGTATTAGCGTAAAACCAGCTTACCTTATCATAAGTAATCTATAAGTATGTTTCTTTTAGAGCCTCTTTACCAAATTAAAATTAAGTTGTTAAATTTTAATTTAAAGAAGACTATTTTTTTACAACCTCAATCCATTCATTAAAAGTTGCTTCACCACCTAGTCCTTTCATGAAAAACTTATTACCCTCCTTTTTAAGTTTAAAGTTAGGTTCTTTTGTTTTGCAATATTCAGTTTCTCCGTTATAATAGAGTTCTAATGTATTATTCTTTTCAAGTATATTATAATTTCCGTCGCAATTTAATGACTCATGATAACTTATTATTTTTAACTCCGCTTCCTCTTTTGAAATTAAAAAACTATACGTTAGACTTGCCATTCCTGTAGTTGTGGCTTCTGTTTCTAATGTTATAGTAAAATTCCCGAGATATTTTACATTAATTTGAGAATTTTTTTCTTCGTTTAATAATCTGTTTTTCTTTACTTCAATTTTATCAATTATTGAGTCTTTTTTTAAAGTTATAGATTTATTATCTTTAGATTCTGTTTTACAAGAAAAAAAAGAAAAAAAAGAAAAAAATATTACTAGTATATTTTTCATGAATTACACTAATTTACTTTTAAAAATAATCCTTTAGTATCGATTTTATAATTTATAATATCAGTAATTGTATCATATTTTTCTTTTTCGCCCATAATGTCTCCATTTTCATTAAAAATAAGTTTATCAAATTGAATATTTTTTAATTTCAATTGTTTTATCAGCTTTAATTTTAAAATTTCTATAATATTCTATTTCAAATGTGAATCTTCTATCTAATAATACAGCATCTAATAAATTGTTATAACTGTCATAACTATTTAATTCAACATTTAAAATTTTAGAATCATTTCCCATATGAATTATAAATAATAATTTTATAATAGTTATTATCTAAATTAAACTTATATAATTCATAAAAAACATCTATTTCGGATTTATTATATCCAAACTCATTTTCTTTTAATGGAAAAGATAATTGCTTTGAATCAAATTTTAGAGGCTCCTTGTCTATATTAATCACATATTCTCCAATTTCATTATTGTATTTGATATATTCATCAACTTGTTTAGTTGTATAAATGTTTTTTATATTTAATTCCATATCTGATTCCGTTTTGTTTTTATTATTTTCATTACATGAAAACGATATAAAAATTAATGCAGTAAAAATTATTTTTTTCATTCTTTTATTTCTTTAAAATTAGGACTATACCCTTGTAAATGTAAATGATGGTGGTGGTCTTTTGAGTTTTTAGGAATATGATTTAAAAATTGCTGTTTACCATTATAGTATATGACCATCCTAACATACTTTTCCAACCAAATCTAAATAAAGCATCATTCCAATTGTTTTGCCTTTCACTATCTAATAATTCAGGATTAGCATCAATGTCAAGACTAGTTCCATTTCCAAATTTTAAAACTTTATCTTTTCTTAAATACTTAAAATCCCCCATTATTACCATTAATGTGACTAGTACTTGGTCTTGAAGAACCATCGCTATGGCTAAAACCATTGCAACTTATATCATTATAATTAACTTCTAACATTGCTCCAAAAAAGCTTGCTAAAGTTTTTTCATTAACAAATCTTCTAGGAGAATCGATATTAAATGTAAATTGATACGAATCTTTTTTATAAGTTTTATTTATTCCATTAAGATCAATAAGATTTACAAGATCACCTTTTTTCCATTATACAATTGAGTGCTTTGTATCTCAATATCACCTAGTTCGTGAGTTGTACCGTTCTTATCATGATAAATATATTTATACTTAGTTTTATATTCATCTTTAATAATCTTAGGAATATGCTTCTCAATTCTACCATCACTATAAATTCTATAAGTTATAATGTCTTTGGCATTAATAGTAGCTGTATTTTGACAAGTAAAATTAGTTGCTTTATTTGAAGTACCTGCATTTTTACTAGTATTGTATCTTCCTAAAATTTCAGAGCGTTGTATTTTACCATCACTATTATTTTCTTCATCAATACTTTTGTTTTGTCTGTATTCTTCTGTTCCTTCAGAATATAAAACATAATCTTCTTCTTTACCAACACCGCTTGGTGCAAAACTTGTAAATAAATATCCTCAGCTGTTTTTATCTTATCTTTTGCTGGTTGAAAATATTTTTTTACATAATCTAGCTGCGCAACTTCTCCCATTTTGGCAAACCTCAACTTAACTTCATGTAATTTATCAAATCCTGTTCCATTTGTAAATTCTCCTATTTGTACTAATGCAGTTTGAGTAAACTGTATTAACCCAACAGCTCTAGATGTTTTAGTCCCATCAGATTTAGTAAGCCAAAAATCATCTTTAGTTAGCTGGTTGACATCTTTTAAGGCTCTTCCCATAATTTGATGAGCTTTAAATGAACCAGCAGTTTCTACATTCATCACTGCCATTAAACCGTTAGCCATTTCAACTTTTCTAGATTCTCCCCATAATTCATTACATATTTCAACTACCTTTTTCCTAAAGTCGCAATTTACTTTATTACCCCATATCAAATCATAATTTTCACAAAAGCAAGTTTTTGGTGCTAATGCCTGCGTCCCCACCACAACAGCAGCCATATTCTCAACCATATAAACAGCAGCAGCTACAAAAACTAAGCTGGTTGCAGCTCCTTTATAACCTGATTTTTTGAGGATGGGTCTGTTTTAGATTTTATTACTCTTTAATATAAAATGTATCCAAAAAAGGCTTTATATTTACTTGTTCTTTATATATTTCTATCCATTCTTCGTAATAATAAGTCACATTGACAATTTCATTTTCAAGTTTGTATTTTGCAAACGGTTTCCCTTTTTGGGGAATTTGTTCTTTGGTTAAACCAAATGTTTTATTAAACTGCATATCATTAACACAATCCATACCCAATTCACCCCATATAAGTTCTACTTCATTATCGTTTATTATTTTTACAGGAAAAGCATATACACATTGTCCATTAAACAAATAAGATATATTATCTGTAGTTATTTGAATTTCAATAAAATCATTTTGCCAATTATTTAAAATGGACATTGTTTTTACTTCATTATTTATTTTTTCACATAAGCTGTCATCTAAATAATTTAAAAACTCATATTTCGATTTTTTGAGATTCCAATAAACAAAAAAACTTGATTTTTCAGGTAAAATAATATCAATAACTTCTTTTTCACATACTTTACCTTTTTTTATATAAGAAATTATTCCTTCGTCATATTGATCATAAATAACAGTCTTTACAATTTCATCTTTATAATCACCTGTTTTATAGATAATATTTGGTTTTATCCCATCTTTAAAATCATTGAAAACTATTAAAAAAGGATAAGTATAACTTCCATTTTCTTGACTTTTATATCCTGTATATCTTACAATAACTGCTATATCTTCTTTACCATTATTATTGAAATCTCCCTTAGTATATGTTGGACAAGAAGTAGGTTCTAAATAATCTATGATTAAATTTAAATCTTTATCCTTTAGAAATTCAAATTCTTTATTAGATTCAATATAACTTCTAACTTCATCAGGTATGTCACATTTATATTTAACATCATTTTTTGCTGAAACCATTCGTTTCTGTGTTTAACGTTATTTTATTTTCTTGTTCTTTTTTACAAGAAAATAAAGTGAATAATGTAAGTGTTATTAAAAAGTGCTTTTTCATTTTTTAATAATACTCATTTCGATTACCCCATTATTAGGTGGTGTTGTTAGAAAACTGTAAATAAAAAATCATTTGTCTACTTATTAACGTAAATACAGGAGATTGTTCTGGTGATTCCCCAATAATCATTTTATTTTCAAAAAATTGAATTTTCATATTATTATTGCTAGAAGGATAAACTTTACCAAATATTTTAGTATGATTATTTTTCTTTGTTGGACTACTTTCCAATATTTCATACCAATATTCAAAGTAACAGCTATCAGGTTTAATAAGATTAACTTCTGAATGAAAAACATATTCATTATAATCATTATCAGTATAATCAAAAGTTTGCATATACACTCCTTTCCACAATTCAAAATTTTGATTTGAAACTAACTCTTCATTTTGCTCTAATTCGTCAACAAAATCATAATTAGTTTTGTTTGTTCTTTTATCTAAAATGGTATCACTCTTTAATTCTTTATCTTCAGAAAATACTTGATTTTCTTTTACATTATTGTTTTTACAAAAAGTAAACATCAATAATATTTGTAATGCAAATAATTTTTTATCATTATATCAATCTTTATTATTCTCTTGCTTTTCTTTATTAGCTAGTTTTTAATCTTACATAAAAAGCTGGATTTTCTCTATTAACAAGACCTCTACCAGCAGATATTTCGTCAGTAATTTCAAAGTGAAGATGCCTTGCTTTTACATTTTGATTTGAAGCGTTACCTGTGTTGCCACTTTTACCAATTATATCTCCAGCATTAACCTCTTGATTGTTAACAACCGAAGTTTCACTCAAATGTCCATATCTTAAATATCTCTTATCCGAATCACCAAAATCAGGTTTTTTTTCAACTTCACCAGTATAAATAATTGAGTAACTTCTTCTTGAATCATCTAAATCTTTTTTAGACACTTTAATAACAATAAATTTTCCAAAATCACCAGCATTCTGTTAAACAGAAACAACTTTCCCTTTTAAACAAGACTTAACAGGGGTTCCTTTAGGTGCAAAAATATCAAGTCCTTGATGATATCTAGTTCCACCATTTCTAACTAACCCAAAAGAAGAACCTTCAGGCTTATAATCTCCATAATAATTAAATAATGTGATTTCAGGGTTATCAATTGGATCTTTCCATTTTGAGTTAGATATTATTACACTATTATCTTTAAAAGGACAATTTTGCTCACATATATGTTGCTCATTTTCACCTCTTTTATACCAATTCTCAATCTCTTCTGCTATTTCCCAAACATAAGTTTTTCCATTTTCATTATTACCTTCTTTAAAAAACACAGGATTTTGTGAATAGGCTCTTTGTCTAACCCATTTTTGTGTTTTTTTATTACTTTTTCCATTACTATCGTAATCTAAAATTAAATCCTTATCAAAAACTACATGATTTCTTTCACTACCTCTACCACAATCTACAGGCATCAAAATCGCTAAGTAAAAATCTGCTAATGTATTTAATTTACCTTTAAATGGTTCTAAGTAATATTCAACATAGGTTAATTGTTCTATTATTGACATCTTAGCTAAAACTACCATTTTTTCCCGCACTTACGGATGTTCCTTTTCTTCTATTAATATCAGTAGCAGCAGTTTCGCCTATTTGGATTAAACCAGTATATCCTAGGCTATTAACTATACTTGGATCAAATTTGCCTCCCGTCTCTAATGCAATTGCAGATGTTAAATAATTAGGATCACAACTTAATCTTGTGGATATTTCTCTAATTTTTTTCTTTCTTCACAAGTGAATTTATTTCCCCATCGTAATTTTTCACATGTCTTTCCTTCAATGGCCTGCGTCCCCACCACAACAGCAGCCATATTCTCAACCATATAAACAGCAGCAGCTACAAAAACTAAGCTTGTTGCAGCTCCTTTATAACCTGATTTTTTTGAGGATGGGTCTGTTTTTGAAGCTACTCCACCATCTGC
>JAAURU010000249.1 GCA_012032075.1 Flavobacterium sp. | reverse complement strand
ATAGTCCAAATTTTATCAAAAAAAATGTAATCATATACACAGATACTCATTACTTCTTTTTTGGTAGTTGTGTTAACTACTTCTGTAATAAAATCATCTATTTCTTCCAATGATTGATAAAATTTATTTGAAAATGCTCGTTTGTATTTTGCCCATATTTTTTCAGCTGGATTAAGTTCTGGAGAATATGGAGACAGAAAAACCAAAACAATATTTTTAGGTATGATTATTTTTTAGCCTTATGAAACTTTCCATTATCGAGCACCATTATTTTGAGTTCTGTTGGGTTTTCTTTTGAGAAATTATTTAAAAAGAGTTGAAAATTATCCGCGTTAGATTGTGGAAGTATTAACTGAAAATGGTCTCCTGTTATAGGTGAAAAAGCACCCGAAATCCAAGTAGATTTAAAAACTTGCTGAAAAACACAAATTGGCTTAACCCTAATAGCAGTAACAGATTTTCCATTTCTAGTAAACAAACCAAAGCGCGATTCGTCTTGAAAATATAAGTTTACAGAGCTGAAGTTACCCACGGTATTTAGTGCTATTTCTTGACAGATTCGTCCGAAGTTTTTTTAAATGTTTTTACTTGGTTTTCGTCTTTTTTAACATGGCTTTTCCGTGCCACTTTTACACTAGATTTAAAATTCCTGATACAGTAATAAAGAAGTGTATTATAATTAAAAACTTTGCCAGTTTCTTTTTCAAGCCAAGCTTTAAGCTCAACATAGCCTTGAAGTCCATTTTGAGAATCATTGAGTTTTATTTGCAACTTTTGGTGTTCAATGGTATTAAAAACAGAGGGTTTAAAGCCTGTTTTTTGATGTTTCATTAATCCTTCAATTCCAGTGTTGCTATATAATGTTCTCCAATTCTGAACACTATTAGGATCAACCCCTGCTAATTTTGCTACTTCTCGTTTAGAAATACCCGTTTCTTCATTCTGTTTTAAAATCAAGAGAACCCTCAAGCGTTGACCAATAAAGGAGTTAGACACTTTTAGTAGTTTTTTGATTTCTTTTTCAGTTTCCTTTATAATTATCTTTTTTACTGTCGGCATAATCACTTTTATTATATAGTCCAAAAATAATAAAAAAATCCAACTATGCAAGTTGGACTATATTATATTTATGTTTGGTATTACAATCTCAAATAATTCATAAAGCAATCTTGCAATATTGTGTAATCGTCTGTTAAATCTACTCGTATCTAGCATATTAGGAATAAGACTATACTCTTTCATAAACTTAATAGCAGAACTATGATTTCCATAAAAACTTGTAGAAGAAACAATTGCGGTTATTATAACCTCGCTATCACTTACTTTTCTTCTTTTATCATCCTTGTGGTCAATTCCTTTTAAAATATCATCGATTAAACAAAAAATTGATATAATTTTGTCTTTGCAAAGCATGGGTTTTGTTTATTGGTTAGCAAAACAAATTTACTTAACCTTTTGCTTTGTTTTTATTTTATTATAACTAGCAACTTGAATTAATTATATATTCTCTTTGGAAAAATAATCAAGAATACAATCCTAATATTTATAATATCCAAGAAAAGGAGCAGGAGCTTTCTTCTCTGCTTGCCTTTGAAAAAGGCATAAAAAATAGCCCCAATCAAGTTGAGGCTATTCAAGGTAAACATCCAGTGAAAAATCACAGTATGCTTCCTCTCTGCTAGTGCAAATTTATAAAAAAATAGTTGAAAAAATTTGGCTTTGAAGATAGTGTCTCCTGACCTCCTGACCTCGTAGCATAATAAATTTTCAAATCGCTTTACAATTAAAATCAAATTTTAATCGAATATTTCCATCAGTACATCAAGCGATTTGATTTTTTTACTATTTTCTACATTATGACCATAATAATCGATTAAAATTTTCAGCAATTGTCTTCTTTGGCTTGATGAAAAAATTTTATCTGTATTGTTCATCCTTAAGTCTAATAATTTTTTAGTAATTCCGACTCCTCTATGGAAAGGGATTGCAATGTGGTTTGGCTAGAAAATATTCCTTCAAATATATTAAAATATATGTTTTGATTTGTATTATTTTGCGGATAAAACCCAAGATATTTTGTAAGTTGTAGTAAAACAATTAGATGAAAGTTATGTGTTTCATTATGATTATCAAACCATTGCAAAGCATTTTCTAGATAATCAAATAAAGCTTCATTTTTACCTTCTTCTTTTAAAATGTTATGTAACATTTCTGATAAAAAAAGCGTTATGGTAGTTTTTACAATATCGAGATAGATATTTTGATAAGGATAATATAGTTTCACTTCTTTTAGCTTTTCCATGTTACCTTTATTTTTATGGAAAGCTTCAATTTCTAATTGATTTAGAGGTTGGAAAAGCGAACTTTTTTGTTTGTTGTTTTTTCCTGTAAAAGCATTATAAATAAAATACGTTTTTATACCATCAGATCTTGTTAAACATTTTACAATTAGACTTTTTTCCTGATATTTTGTAGCAGAAATAACAATTGCTTTTGTTTTTACTAGCATTATCTAATAATCATAACTTTTTTAACAGTAGAGTCTAAACCATCTTGAGAGGCTACAAAAACCATATATACTCCTGAGGCTACTTTGTAATTTCCAAAAGCTGAAGTGTCCCATTCAATTGTTCCTCCAGCAGAAGTGGTTTCAAATACTAAATTACCTTCAATATCGGTAATTTTTACATTTGCTTTGTCTGATAATCCTGTAATTTTTACCGTTCCTAAAAATTCTGGTCTTACAGGATTAGGATATACATAAACATTGGCTAAATCGTCGCTTGCTCTTGTTGCTGTTCCAAGAAATGAAACCATTCCTTTATCTGTTGCAAAAAAGACTTCTCCTGTTATTTCATCGATTTCAATATCAACCACATTATCACTAGGAAGTGGAGAGTTGTTTTTTGTAAATCTGTATATTGTTTGTTGGCCATTTGGTGAAACTAAAAAAACACCACCATCAGCAATTGAAACCCATTTTCTATTGGCTCCATCTACTTTAATATCTATAATAGTCTGCTGAAAAACAATTCTTGTGCTAAATCACCTTCTTGAATGATTATTGAAGTTGTTGATAATTCATTTTCAGATATGAAACGATCAACACTTGAAAGTACTCTAAGCCCTTGAGCTGTTCCAATCCAAAGTTGATTTCTATTATCAATTTCAATACATTGCACTATTGTTGATGGCAATCCAGAAAGATTATCTATTACAATTGCTTTATTATTTAGTTTGTCATTAAAAGCTAACACTCCATCATTTCTGGTTGGAAGCCATTTAGTACCATTTTTATCTATTTTTATTGGAGCAAATCTACTTACTGGAGCTTGTTCTAAAATTCCATCAAAGTCGTAAGATTGCCATTGACCGTTAGCGCGTAAAACTTTCAAACCTTTTGTTACCCATGCACTTGTTAACCAAAGGTTTCCTTCTTTATCAAATTCAGGACTATTTGTCCTTATTGGCATGTTATAAATATTTGTAGTAGGATTTGCAGGAATTTGCTCTAAGCCATTGTTGCCAGTATTCGTATGGTCGAAAAGCGTGAAATCTCCATTAGAATCTAGTTTTAAAAGGCCATTATTATAAGAGCTAAAATAAACTTCATTATTGTTTTTTGGACTTATTGCAATACCAGTAAAACACTTTGCATCTAACAAACTTGTATAAGGAATAGTTTTCCATCCAGTATCATTTTGGTATGAACTTATTCCATCATTTTGAATAATTGGTTCATAAGGTAAAGTATATCTTCCATATACTGCCCATAATTTATTAGGTGCCTTTTTGATTCTAAAAATATAATTTTTTTCGGGACCATTAGGAGTAATATTTTCAAACACTGAGAGATTAGAAAGCGTTGCTGAAAACAATCCATTCTTAGTTGTTCCTACATATAAATTATCGTTAATAACTGTTGCTGCCGAAAAAGTTACATCAAAATTAGGAATTTGTGTTATTTGAGCTATTACTGTATAATTCTGATCTAATACAAAAACATTATTTTGTGTAGTTAAAATTATTTGAGTATTATTAGTTTTGAGTTTTAATGCATTTTGTAATGTATTAAGTATTGGTATAAATGAAGTTCCATTATTTCTATAAAGGGTTGTGTTTGCATCCTGTACAATTAATTCATTATTAAAAGTTACTATTGCTGACCAATTTCCAGCATCAAACGTTTGCCATTGATTAAAATCATATAAAAAGGGATTTGATAAACTTGCTTTACGAATGCCATTATTTCTAGTTACTGCATAAATTTCATTATTTAGAACTGTAGTTTGTAACACCTCTACTTCCTCACCTAGAGGTCCAATAAAATAAGTTACAATAAATTCTGATGTTTGTAGGTCTAAAACTGAAATACCATAGTTAGTAGCTATAAAAATTTTTCCATCGTGTTCATAAAAATGATTAATTCTTTTTTTGTTAGGAGGCACTGGCACTTCTTCAATTATATCGACTTTTTGAGATATACTTCCATTTTTATTAACAATTAATAATAAACCATTTGTATTTCCTGCTAAAGTTTTATCATAAATAGTTGAATGATACAAAGTAGTAATAGATTCAGGTTTAAAACCAGTAATTGAATTTATTTGATTTACATCTCCTAAAATTAAGTTTTTAAAGATAACACAGTTTTCAGTTGCTGCATAAATCTTATCCTCTCCGTTTACAACATCTACAATTTCATTGTATGAAAAATAACCTTTCCACAAAAGGTCATTTTGTGCAAAAAGAAAACTTATACTAAAAAATAAAGCTATACTTAGTTTAATTCGCATTTCTACTTAATTTATACAAATATAACATAAACGATTAAAATCGCGTTTAGGTATGATATAAAATAAAAAAGAGATTTTTTATAATGAAAAAATCTCTTTTTTGTTTCGATATTTAGTAAAACTATACTACTCCTTGTGCTAACATTGCATCTGCAACTTTAACAAAACCAGCAATATTTGCTCCTTTAACATAATCAATATAACCTTCAGAATCTTTACCATATTTCACACACGCTTCGTGAATATTAGCCATAATTCCTTTTAATTTTTCATCTACTTCTTCTCTTGTCCAACTCAAACGTAATGAATTTTGAGACATTTCTAATCCAGATGTTGCTACTCCACCAGCATTTGATGCTTTCCCAGGAGCAAATAAAATTTTTGCTTTTTGAAAAACTTCAATTCCTTCTGGTGTTGTAGGCATATTCGCTCCTTCGGCTACACATATACAGCCATTTGCTACAAGCATTTTTGCTTCCTCTTCATTTAATTCGTTCTGTGTTGCACAAGGTAATGCAATATCACATTTCACTTCCCATGGTCTTTTCCCTTGTACAAATTTAGCATTTGGATATTTTTCAAATAATCACTAATACGACCATAGTTAACATTTTTAATTTCCATAATGTAAGCCAATTTATCTGTATCAATTCCAGCTTCATCAAGAATGTATCCAGAAGAATCAGATGCTGTAACAACTTTACCTCCTAATTGTGTTGCTTTCTCAATAGCATATTGAGCTACATTTCCTGATCCTGAAACTACAACTGTTTTACCTTTAAAACTTTCTCCTTTTGTATTCAACATACTTTGTGCAAAGTACACATCTCCATAACCTGTAGCTTCTGGACGAATTAAAGAACCTCCAAAAGAAATTCCCTTACCAGTTAATACACCAGTAAACTCATTTTTTAATTTTTTATATTGACCAAACATATAACCTACTTCTCTTCCACCAACACCAATATCACCAGCTGGGACATCTG
>JAAURU010000005.1 GCA_012032075.1 Flavobacterium sp. | reverse complement strand
CTACATTTCATAAGATTAAAGCTGGAGAAACAAAATATTCGGTTTCAAAATTATATAAGATTTCAATTGAACAGTTAGAAAAACAAAATCCAGAAATTGTTAATCGTTTCACAGAAGGAACGATAATCGCGATTAATAAAAATGGTGTTGTTCCTCAAAATACTTCAGACGAATTAATGATTGCTCTTGCAGAAAAAGAAGCAGCAATAGAAAAGTATAAAGCTCAAAATGCTAAAATTGAAGATTTAGAAGATAAATTAATTGTTCAAAAACAAATGAACCAAAAGATCATTAAATTAAATTCAGTCGATGTGGATTTAAAAGAAATTGATGATTCTAAAGGTACAGCTGTAGATAAATTAAAAATTAATTTTGCAATCAAACAAAGGAATGCAGGATATTTTGATATCTAAATTAGATTCTTTGGTTACTGAACGTTATTCAGATTTAGAAGAATTAAAAAATTCAGAAATTGATGATGTTGAGAAGTATCGAAAAATGCAAAAAGAATCACAATTAAATAGAATTGAAACCAGTAAAATGATTGTTCAATTAAAAAAAGACTTAAATGATTCAAGAAAGAATTATTTAGATTTAATGAGTAAAGTACAAAGAATTAATACTTTAGAGGAGCAAGAGTTAAGAAAACGTAACCGAACAGTTGTAGAGCTTGATGCTGAACGTAAAGCGGAATTGGAACAAATTAAAAAATCCAAGAACTTCAAAATGAAAATGATGTAGCGACAGAATCATTATTCTTTAAAGTGCAAACTTTAGAAAAAGAAAAAGAAGTAGAAATTGTTAGACGTATTGAAAAGGCTACTTTTTACAGTGCATCTGCAAGAGAATACGATGATAGATTAGCACTTCAAAAACTAATCCGTTATCAAAATCAAATAAAAAAGGATAAAAATAGTATTGATGTTGAACAGGAACAACCTGCAGTAGAAGAAGTTAGGGCTAAAATAAAAGAAAGTAACTTTACAAACAGTAAAATTCCAGCAAGAGAATTAATAACTAATTTAAAAGATGTTGAAAACGGATTTTATATAGTTTTAAAAATCACAAAAAGTACAGGTGAAAGAGATGATTTTGCAAAGGAATTAGCTGATGCAGGAGATTTAAACACTAGATTTTTCTACAATATAAATACTTTTTCATATTACGTTACACAAAAAAGTAATACTATTTGAAGAAGCATTGTTAGAGGTAAAAACAAAAGAAAATTTACCTTTATATAATGAAGCAACTATCGTAGAGGTAAAATTGGAATAAATTTTGTACAACTTTTATACTAAAAAGTATAAAAACTAGTTGTTATTACATTACATATTAAAAATATAAACATGAAATTTTTTTAAACTTCTTATAGTGTTGTTTTTCTTTTCTTCTTGTGTTGCAAAAGCAAATCAAGAGCCATACATAAAACATATAGTTACTAAAGGAGAAACAATTTATCAAATTGCAGTAAAATACCAAGTAACTCCATTTGATATTTTTAGAATAAATCCCGATGCAAAAAATGGAATTCAAGAAAATACTGTTTTATTGATTCCAAAAAACACATCTAAAATCACAAAAGAAGAAACAAAAAACATCATTCACGAAGTAAAAGCAAAAGAAACACTGTATAGTATAGCAAAAGAATATGAAGTTTCAATTGACCAAATAAAAGAATGGAATGAAGAATTATTAAAAGACGGACTCAAAAAAGGACAAGAAATAATTGTTGGTAAAGAAAAATTACCAATTAATGAAAGTTATGTAGAAGTACAAAAAACAAAGACTGCTACAGAATCCTTTTCTCATAAAGTGCAACCAAAAGAAACACTATATGGAATTGCTACAAAATACGATATGTCAATTGAGGAAATAATTGCTCAAAATCCAGATACTAAAGACGGTTTGAAAGAAGGTACTATTTGAGTTTAAAAAAGAAATCAGAAAAAACAGTTGTAGAAATAAATGATAAAACTAAGTTATATACAGTAAAACCAAAACAAACCTTATTTAGTTTAACCAAAGAATTAAAAGTTTCAAAAGAAGAATTATTCAAATTAAATCCTGAATTAGAAGAAGGGCTTAAAGAAGGTATGGTTTTAAAATTGCCTTTAGAAACCACTTCAAATGATAGTATTTATATTGAAAAGAAAATAATTAACCTAACAGATAATATTGATAAAAAGCAAAAACGTAATTTAGTTATACTTTTGCCTTTCAATCTCGACAAGATAAATAATGATCCTTCAAAAACGTTAAAAGATAACTTGAAAGACTCACCGCTATTAGGATTATCGTTAGATTTTTATGCAGGAGCAATGATAGCTATAGATTCTGCTAAAGTTTTAGGTTTACCCGTTACAGTTAAAATGCTAGATGTTCAAAGTACAAGAAGTACTTCTAATATTGCACAATTAGTAAAAAATAATGATTTTTCAAATGTAAATGCTGTAATAGGTCCATTTCAAAACTCACATGTTGAAACAACTGCACAACTATTAAAAGCATATAATATTCCTGTAATTTCTCCATTGTCTAAAGAAGTTGGAACTAAACTTCCAAATTTATACAATGCTGTACCTACAGAAGAGTATTTAATTCGAAAACTTTACCACCATTTTAATGAAAATAATGGAAACATTTTAGGGGTTATTAGCCCAAAAAAAACATCTACAAAAATATATCTAACAAAACATTATCCTGAAACACACATTGTATCATATAATGACAAAGGAGGTGTTGATTTAGAGAATTTAAAATCACTGCTGGTAAAAGGGAAAAAGAACTTTGTTATCTTAGAATCTGAAACAACGTCTCACATTCTTAATGTTACAAATTTTCTTAAAAAAAATAAAGAAGAATACAATATACAATTAGTGGTACTTCAACTATATGATACTTTAGATTTTGAAGAAATACCCATGACAAATTTAACTGAATTAAATATGTTATTCCCTTCAACTAAAAAAGAAGTAGAGTCAGAAGCTGATAAAATTTTTGAAAAGAAATATAAAAGTCAAAATGGAGTAGCTCCTTCAACTTCTGCAGCAAGAGGTTTCGATATAACCTTCGATACAATACTACGCATTTGTCAAGAAGAAGGTTTTGCAAAATCTACTGAAAAATATAAAACACAATATTTTGAAAACGCATTCGATTATGTAAATGATAACGGAAATATAATCAATAATGGAGTATTCTTAATGTATTACAATACAGATTATACAATAAAACAAGTTAAATAATGCCAACTTCAAAAGTAACTTATGTAGGAGAATTAAGAACTACATGTATACACTTACAATCTGGAACAGAAATAATAACCGATGCACCAACAGATAATCATGGAAAAGGAGAAGCATTCTCTCCAACAGATTTAGTCGCAACAGCATTAGGAAGTTGCATGGTTTCCATAATGGCAATAAAAACTAAAGATTTAGACATAGATTTAAAAGACTCATCTATCTCTGTAACAAAAATAATGCAAGCAGAACCAAGAAGAATCTCAAAAAATCATAGTAGCTTTAGATATGGCAATTACAACAACCGAAAAAAATAAAACAATTTTAGAAAGAGCCGCAATGACATGTCCAGTATTACTAAGTCTTCATCCCGATATAGAAAAAGAAGTAACCTTTAATTGGAAACACTAAATTTTCAATATATTTCATTATTTTTCAAGCAGCACCTATATATAGTTAAAAAGACTAATATTCCCGCTTTCCGTTCTATCTTTTCTAAACTTTTGTTTAAAGACAAAAGTTTAGAAAAGGATGCCACTGCAATCAGGGCTGTAAAGACGCGTATCATTCCAGTACACCAAAGCATCCCGCTTCCAACACCGAACATCCATCATCCATCATCCATCATCCAACATCCATCATCCAACATCCAACATCCCGCTTCCATCATCCATCATCCAACTTTTTTCATTTGTAAATAACTCATTTTCAAGGGCAAGAAAAAAACTTTAAAAAAAGGTTTAAAAAAGGTTTGGAGATGTGGAAAAAGATACTACTTTTGCACCCGCATTGAAAGGGAAGTTGATACTAGATTGATTAGATAACGCGAGTTATTAAGCTGATAAAAAAGATGAAAAAAAATTTCAAAAAAGTTTGTCAGAGTCAAAAAAGGGATTACCTTTGCAGACCGTAAAAGAAACAAGTTCTTATTAAATTATTGAGGTTAGTGATTAAGAAAAAAAATAAAAAAAAATTTCAAAAAAGCTTGCCAAATTAAAAAGAAGTTGTACTTTTGCACCCGCTTTGAGAAACAAGCGAACGAAAAGAAGACACGTTCATAGACATATTGGATTGACAGCACGATTTAAATTTTCGGATTTAGATTGTAAAAAATAAGAGAGTAAAGCGAATTAGAAATAAAGTTTAGCACTTATCGTACAATATTAAAAATATACGATGAAGAGTTTGATCCTGGCTCAGGATGAACGCTAGCGGCAGGCCTAACACATGCAAGTCGAGGGGTAGAGGAAGCTTGCTTCCTTGAGACCGGCGCACGGGTGCGTAACGCGTATGCAATCTACCTTGTACAGGGGGATAGCCCAGAGAAATTTGGATTAATACCTCATAGTATATTGAAGTGGCATCATTTTAATATTAAAGTTCCAACGGTACAAGATGAGCATGCGTCCCATTAGTTAGTTGGTAAGGTAACGGCTTACCAAGACGATGATGGGTAGGGGTCCTGAGAGGGAGATCCCCCACACTGGTACTGAGACACGGACCAGACTCCTACGGGAGGCAGCAGTGAGGAATATTGGACAATGGGCGCAAGCCTGATCCAGCCATGCCGCGTGCAGGAAGACGGCCCTATGGGTTGTAAACTGCTTTTATACAGGAAGAAACCTCTCTACGTGTAGAGACTTGACGGTACTGTAGGAATAAGGATCGGCTAACTCCGTGCCAGCAGCCGCGGTAATACGGAGGATCCAAGCGTTATCCGGAATCATTGGGTTTAAAGGGTCCGTAGGCGGCCTTATAAGTCAGTGGTGAAATCTCCTAGCTCAACTAGGAAACTGCCATTGATACTGTAGGGCTTGAATTATTAGGAAGTAACTAGAATATGTAGTGTAGCGGTGAAATGCTTAGATATTACATGGAATACCAATTGCGAAGGCAGGTTACTACTAATTAATTGACGCTGATGGACGAAAGCGTGGGTAGCGAACAGGATTAGATACCCTGGTAGTCCACGCTGTAAACGATGGATACTAGCTGTTCGATTTTCGTAATTGAGTGGCTAAGCGAAAGTGATAAGTATCCCACCTGGGGAGTACGCACGCAAGTGTGAAACTCAAAGGAATTGACGGGGGCCCGCACAAGCGGTGGAGCATGTGGTTTAATTCGATGATACGCGAGGAACCTTACCAGGGCTTAAATGGGAGACGACAGGACTGGAAACAGTTTTTTCTTCGGACGTCTTTCAAGGTGCTGCATGGTTGTCGTCAGCTCGTGCCGTGAGGTGTCAGGTTAAGTCCTATAACGAGCGCAACCCCTGTCGTTAGTTGCCAGCGAGTCATGTCGGGAACTCTAACGAGACTGCCGGTGCAAACCGCGAGGAAGGTGGGGATGACGTCAAATCATCACGGCCCTTACGTCCTGGGCCACACACGTGCTACAATGGCCGGTACAGAGGGCAGCTACCTAGTGATAGGATGCGAATCTTTAAAACCGGTCTCAGTTCGGATCGGAGTCTGCAACTCGACTCCGTGAAGCTGGAATCGCTAGTAATCGGATATCAGCCATGATCCGGTGAATACGTTCCCGGGCCTTGTACACACCGCCCGTCAAGCCATGGAAGCTGGGGGTGCCTGAAGTCGGTGACCGTAAGGAGCTGCCTAGGGTAAAACTGGTAACTAGGGCTAAGTCGTAACAAGGTAGCCGTACCGGAAGGTGCGGCTGGAACACCTCCTTTCTAGAGAAAGATAAGGTTAGATGGAAAAGAAGTTTGTATTTACTCTCGCTGTTAGTTCAAGATATAAAGAAGCTAAAAATACAGAGTCTCGTAGCTCAGCTGGTTAGAGTACTACACTGATAATGTAGGGGTCGGCAGTTCGAGTCTGCCCGGGACTACTTATTTTAAGTTTTTAAAGGAAATTCTAGAGTTGACAATTCACTAACTCATTTGGATGTAAGGTAAAGTTACTGAAAAACTGAAAACTGAACACTGCCAACTGAAGATTTAGGGGGATTAGCTCAGCTGGCTAGAGCGCTTGCCTTGCACGCAAGAGGTCATCGGTTCGACTCCGATATTCTCCACTAAATTCCTGTGAAAACAGGAATCTCATCGTAAAAGGTGGGATCCCGCATCAAGTGCGGGATGTAAAGTTCATTGACATATTGAGATAAAAATATTTAAAAATATAATAGAAAGCACAAATTTTGGGGTGTCTTATATATAAGGCACTTTAATACAAGTACAATAAGCAAAATAAGGGCGTATGGGGAATGCCTAGGCTCTCAGAGGCGATGAAGGACGTGATAAGCTGCGAAAAGTTGCGGGGATTGGCACATACGAATTGATCCGCAAATATCCGAATGGGGCAACCCACTATGTTGAAGACATAGTACCCGATAGGGGGCGAACCCGCTGAACTGAAACATCTAAGTAGGCGGAGGAGAAGAAAACAAAAGTGATTCCGTAAGTAGTGGCGAGCGAACGCGGATTAGCCCAAACCAGAGTTGTTACGGCAATTTTGGGGTTGTAGGACTGCAATATTCTATGCGTATAGAATTAGAATTACCTGGAAAGGTAAACCAAAGAGGGTGATAGTCCCGTATAGGTAATAGAAGATATGGATAGCAGTATCCTGAGTAGCGCGGGGCACGTGAAACCCTGTGTGAATCTGGCGGGACCATCCGCTAAGGCTAAATACTCCTGAGAGACCGATAGTGAACCAGTACCGTGAGGGAAAGGTGAAAAGAACCGTGAATAACGGAGTGAAATAGATCCTGAAACCATACGCTTACAAGCGGTCGGAGCCCTTTTTTGGGGTGACGGCGTGCCTTTTGCATAATGAGCCTACGAGTTACCGTTGCTGGCAAGGATAAGTACTTATGGTATGGATCCGTAGCGAAAGCGAGTCTGAATAGGGCGCATGAGTCAGTAATGGTAGACGCGAAACCGTGTGATCTACCCATGGGCAGGATGAAGCTTTGTTAACCCAAAGTGGAGGTCCGAACCCGTTGACGTTGAAAAGTCTTGGGATGACCTGTGGGTAGGGGTGAAAGGCCAATCAAACTCGGAAATAGCTCGTACTCCCCGAAATGCATTTAGGTGCAGCGCTGAATTAGTTATATAGAGGTAGAGCTACTGATTGGATGCGGGGGTTTCACCACCTACCAATTCCTGACAAACTCCGAATGCTATATAATGATGCTCAGCAGTGAGGGCATGGGTGCTAAGGTCCATGTCCGAGAGGGAAAGAACCCAGACCATCAGCTAAGGTCCCCAAATGTATACTAAGTTGAAAAAACGCGGTTTGTCTGCCCAGACAGCTAGGATGTTGGCTTGGAAGCAGCCATTCATTTAAAGAGTGCGTAACAGCTCACTAGTCGAGCGGACGAGCATGGATAATAATCGGGCATAAGTATACTACCGAAGCTATGGACAGATTTATCTGTGGTAGGGGAGCATTCTAAATTGGGTTGAAGGTGATATGCGAGTATTGCTGGACTATTTAGAAAAGAAAATGTAGGCATAAGTAACGATAATGCGGGCGAGAAACCCGCACACCGAAAAACTAAGGTTTCCTCAGCTATGCTAATCAGCTGAGGGTTAGTCTGGTCCTAAGGCGAACCCGAAAGGGACAGTCGATGGCTAACGGGTTAATATTCCCGTACTACTTATAATTGTGATGGAATGACGGAGTGATGAAAGCACCGCGAACTGACGGAATAGTTCGTTGAAGTATATAACTATATTTGCTATAGGAAAATCCGTAGTGAATGGTGAAATACGATAGTACTCGGAGTCTTCGGACAAAGGGATAGTGTGCCTAAGGGCTTCCAAGAAAAGTTTCTAAACTTAGATTATAAGTACCAGTACCGTAAACCGACACAGGTAGTTGAGGAGAGAATCCTAAGGTGCTCGAGAGATTCATGGCTAAGGAATTAGGCAAAATAGACCTGTAACTTCGGGAGAAAGGTCGCCCCGAGCAATCGGGGCCGCAGTGAAAAGGTCCAGGCGACTGTTTATCAAAAACACAGGGCTCTGCAAAATCGTAAGATGAAGTATAGGGCCTGACACCTGCCCGGTGCTGGAAGGTTAAGAGGAGATGTTATCTTCGGAGAAGCATTGAATTGAAGCCCCAGTAAACGGCGGCCGTAACTATAACGGTCCTAAGGTAGCGAAATTCCTTGTCGGGTAAGTTCCGACCTGCACGAATGGTGTAACGATCTGGACACTGTCTCAGCCATGAGCTCGGTGAAATTGTAGTATCGGTGAAGATGCCGATTACCCGCAGTGGGACGAAAAGACCCTGTGCACCTTTACTATAGCTTAATATTGACCTTGGACACGTGATGTGTAGGATAGGTGGGAGACTATGAAGTGGCGTCGCTAGGCGTTGTGGAGTCATTGTTGAAATACCACCCTTTGCTTGTCTGAGGCCTAACCCCGCGATTGTGGGGGACATTGTTTGGTGGGTAGTTTGACTGGGGTGGTCGCCTCCAAAAGAGTAACGGAGGCTTCTAAAGGTTCCCTCAGCACGCTTGGTAACCGTGCGTAGAGTGCAATGGTATAAGGGAGCTTGACTGAGAGACATACAGGTCGATCAGGTACGAAAGTAGAGCATAGTGATCCGGTGGTTCCGTATGGAAGGGCCATCGCTCAAAGGATAAAAGGTACGCCGGGGATAACAGGCTGATCTCCCCCAAGAGCTCATATCGACGGGGGGGTTTGGCACCTCGATGTCGGCTCGTCACATCCTGGGGCTGGAGAAGGTCCCAAGGGTTGGGCTGTTCGCCCATTAAAGTGGCACGCGAGCTGGGTTCAGAACGTCGTGAGACAGTTCGGTCTCTATCTACTGTGGGCGTTAGAAATTTGAGTGGATCTGATTCTAGTACGAGAGGACCGAATTGGACAAACCTCTGGTGTATCTGTTGTTCCGCCAGGAGCACTGCAGAGTAGCTACGTTTGGAAGGGATAAGCGCTGAAAGCATATAAGCGCGAAACCCACCACAAGATGAGATTTCTTTTAAGGGTCCTAGAAGATGACTAGGTCGATAGGCTACAGATGTAAAGGCAGTAATGTCATAGTCGAGTAGTACTAATAACCCATAAGCTTATGTACAATTTTCCAGCTCGCCAAGGCGAGCTGGAGACCACTTTCTATTGCACAAAATTTATATTTATCTCAGTATGTTAAGATATTACTCTTTGATGTAAATTGAAGAGACTCCCAATCAAGTTGGGAATAAAAACTTAAGGTGGTTATTGCGTCGGGGCTCACCTCTTCCCATTCCGAACAGAGAAGTTAAGCCCGACTGCGCAGATGGTACTGCAGTAATGTGGGAGAGTATGTCGTCGCCTTTCTTTTAAAAGTCCTTCACTAAAAAGTGATGGACTTTTTTTTTGCAGTAATGTGAAAGTCCTGATAACTATAGGGAGTAGTGGCATCCTTTTGTGTAATGCAATGATGCAAAAGATATAACGAATAGCACGACCCAAATGGGTACACCATAAAAATACTATTTCTTGTTAAAATAATTGCAATGTGTATTTACTGGACATATTTCACATTTTGGATAGTAGGGCGACAAATTTCTCTTCCTAGAAAGGAAAAAGCCATACCGATTTCGTTCCAAATTTCATAAGGTAATTGCTCTATGAGTAACTTTTCTATTTTATTGCCATCTTCTAATTTTGGTGTCAATCCAATTCTTGGAACTACTCTTATAACATGTAAATCAACAATAATACCTTCTGGTTTTTGATTGGTTTCTCTTAAAATAACATTTGCTGACTTTCTTCCAATGCCTTTTAAAGCAATTAAATGGTTTAAATTTTTTGGAATAGCATTATCAGATTGTAAAACAAGTGCAGTTTCAAAAATCCATTTGGCTTTATTCTGATAATTTTTTATAGTTGTTATGTAAGAAGTTATTTCTTCGAGTGAAGTTTTTGTAAGACTATTTACATTTGGATATCTTTCAAAGAAAGTTAAAGTAACTTTATTTATGTTAGCATCAGAATCTTGTGCTGAAAGTATTACCATTATCAAAAGTTGGTAGGTATTTTGATAAGCTAAAGGGTGTTTCCTTCCTTTATATTTATCAAGTAATGGTTGAAGGTTATCTTTCCAATTGTCGAATAACATTTTTTATTTAAAAGTAATAAAAAAGGGTTTAATTTAAAATCAAACCCTTTAAATAAGTTGTACTCTGTTTTATTAAACAGGAATTTGTTGGCTCAAACAATGTAAAGTGCCAAATCCCCAAATCAAGTCAATAGCGTTGATTCCAATAACTTCCCTATCTGGAAAACAAGTTGCTAAAATATTTAATGCGATTCTATCATTTGCATCGTTAAATGTTGGAACTAAAACGCATTTGTTTAAGATTAAAAAATTTGAATAACTTGCAGGTAAGCTTAAATTTTCAAATTCAATTTTTTTAGGCATTGGTAAAGTAACAATATTTGGTGCTTTTCCGTTTTCTAATTTTGCGTTTTGTAAACGTTTTAAGTTGTCTTGTAAAGGTTTGTAATTATTGTTTTTTTTGTCTTCTTCAATTATGGTTACAATGGTATCTTCATTTACAAATCGGGATAGGTCATCTACATGTCCATGAGTGTCGTCACCTTCTATTCCATTTCCTAGCCAAATGACATTTGTAACACCTAAATATTCTTTAAACACAGCTTCGTAATCTGTTTTAGTAAAATTTTGATTACGAACTTGAATACTTGGATGTAAAAGACATTCTTCTGTTGTTAATAAGGTTCCTTTTCCATTTACATCTATTGCTCCACCTTCAACAATTACAGGCTTTCCTTTGTACATGACTTGAGAAATAGGAAGTTTTAGAAAATTAGCAACCGCATTTGGAACGTGTTTGTCTAAATTGATGTTCTTGTATTTTGCCCAACCGTTAAAATTGAAATTTAATGCTTCTCTTTCGGTGCCATTTTTTACAATAATCGGTCCTGAATCGCGCATCCAACTCCGATTTGTTTTTTGGATAATGAACGAAACGTTGCTAATTTTTACATGAGCCATTTCTAACATTTCAGTCACTTTAGTTTTCAATTTATCATCGATAACCACTAAAAAAACTTCTTCATAAGTAGCAACTTTTTTGATAAATTCCACAAAAGCCCATTGAATAGCCTCATATTTCCCTGGCCAATCGTTTCCGTTATGTGGGAAACACAATAAAATACCTTGTTGTTTTTCCCATTCTGCTGGAAATCTTCTATTGTTTGCACTCATAATTAGTCGATTGCTCTTTTTGTAATGTCTCCAAAAGCATCAATTCTTCTATCTCTAAAGAACGGCCAGTTTTGACGTACGTTTTCTTGTAAATCTATATCTACTTCTGCAATTAAAATTTCTTCTTTGTCTTGAGAAGCTTGTGCTAAAATTTCACCTTGTGGGCCACATATAAATGAAGAACCCCAAAACTGAATTCCTGCTGTTCCTTCAATATATTGTTCTAATCCAATTCTATTTGCTGCAGCAACGAAAACACCATTAGCCACAGCATGACCTTTCATTACATTCATCCAAGCACCGTGTTGGTTTGCACCATATTGCTCTTTTTCTTGTGGATGCCATCCAATTGCTGTTGGGTAAAACAAAACTTCAGCACCTTGTAAAGCAGTTAATCTTGCTGCTTCAGGATACCATTGATCCCAACAAATTAAGGTTCCTATTTTTCCTTTTTTGGTTTTGAAAGCTTTAAAACCAATGTCTCCAGGAGTAAAGTAGAATTTTTCATAAAAATGAGGATCATCTGGAATGTGCATTTTTCTGTATAAACCAGCTTCTGTTCCATCAGTATCTATAATATAAGCACTGTTGTGATAAATTCCTGCCATTCTTTTTTCGAAGAACGGAACGATGATAACCACTCCTAATTCTTTGGCTAATTCGCTAAAAGCTATAAAAGAAGTACTATATAAAGGTTCTGCTAGTGCAAAATTTTCTACATCTTCGCTTTGGCAAAAATAATGACTACTGTATAATTCTGGTAATAAAATTACTTCTGCTCCTTGTTTTTTAGCATCACGAACCCATTTTAAACATTTTTTCAAATTGTTTTCTGGAATGTCATTCAAATTTAGTTGTATAACGGATACTTTGTATTTTTTCTTTGACATGATAAAATAATTAAGAGTACAAAAATAGTTATTTTTATAAAGATTTTGGCTATAAAAAAAGCCCAACATTTCGTTAGGCTTCATTTTTTATTTAATTTTCTAGTTATTATTTTACTAATCCTCTTGAAATTACAATTCTTTGGATTTCTGACGTTCCTTCATAAATTTGAGTTATTTTAGCATCACGCATCATTCTTTCTACATGGTATTCGCTAACATAACCATTACCGCCGTGAATCTGCACTGCTTCAATTGTTGTACTCATAGCAGTTTCAGAAGCGTGTAATTTTGCCATTGCTCCAGAATGAGAAATGTCTTCTCCATTATCTTTTTCAAAAGCAGCTTTGTAACATAACATTCTTGATGCTGTGATTTGAAGATGCATGTCTGCTAATTTGAATGCGATAGCTTGGTGTTGGATAATTGGTTTCTTAAATGCTACTCGTTCTTGTGCATATTTTAAAGCTAATTCATAAGCTCCTTGCGCAATTCCTAAAGCTTGTGAAGCAATTCCTATTCTTCCACCGTTTAATACAGCCATTGCAAAGTTGAATCCGAAACCGTCTTCACCAATTCTATTTTCTTTTGGTACTTTAACATCTGAGAACATAAGAGAATGTGTATCTGAACCTCTAATTCCCATTTTCTTTTCTTTTGGGCCTATTGAAAATCCTTCCCAACCTTTTTCAACTAGAAAAGCATTAATTCCTTTGTGTCCTTTTTCAACATCAGTTTGAGCAATTACAATATAAGTTGAAGCAGTTCCACCATTGGTTATCCAGTTTTTTGTGCCATTTAATAAGTAATAATCTCCTTTATCTATTGCTGTTGTTTTTTGTGAGGTTGCATCTGAACCTGCTTCTGGTTCTGATAAACAAAAAGCACCAATTACTTCTCCTTTAGCTAAAGGCACTAAGTATTTTTGCTTTTGTTCTTCATTACAAAATTTTTCAATTCCTGCACAAACTAAAGAATTGTTAACTGACATGATTACAGCAGCAGAAGCATCAATTTTTGCAATTTCTTCAATGGCTAAAACATAAGAAATACTATCTAAACCTGCTCCACCATATTTTGGATCAACCATCATTCCCATAAAGCCTAAATCAGCCATCATTTTAACTTGCTCTGTTGGGAATTTTGAATGTTCATCTCTTTCAATAACACCAGGTAATAATTCGGTTTGAGCAAAATCTCTAGCTGCTTGTTGAATCATTATTTGTTCTTCGGTTAGCTTAAAATCCATAGTTTTTGATATATTGTTTTATTATTTTTAATTTCGCATCAAATGTAGTTATTTATTGCCTATTTTTCAATAACTAATTGTAAATTTAACCCATGTTTAAAGAAAACTACAACGTTATAGGTGTTATGTCGGGCACTTCCTTAGATGGAGTGGATTTAGTTTATATTTCTTTTCAAAAAAATTGAATTGGACTTTTGAAATTTTGCACTGTGAAACCATTTCTTATACTAATGAATGGGTTGAGAAATTAAAAAGAGGAATACATTTTTCTACTGATAAATTAAAAATTCTTAATGAAGATTATACTGATTTACTAGCTAGTGTTATTTTGGGTTTTATTGATAAACATTCTATAAAGAACCTTGACGCAGTTTGCAGTCACGGTCATACAATTTTGCATCAACCTCAAAATGGATTTACATTACAAATAGGAAATTTACCTAAAATTGCTTCACTAATAAATTTACCAATAGTTTGCGATTTTAGAGTACAAGATGTTAATTTAGGTGGTCAAGGAGCGCCTTTAGTTCCAATAGGAGACCATTTGTTATTTTCTCAATACGATTATTGTTTGAATTTAGGTGGATTTTCTAATATTTCTTTTGAAAAAGAAGGAAAGCGAATTGCTTATGATATTTCTCCAGTAAATACGGTTTTGAACTATTATGCTAACAAATTAGGTTTTGATTATGATGATAAAGGAGCAATAGCTCGAAATGGAAAATTGAATGTAGAATTATTTAAAAAATTGAATTCGATACCTTATTATAAAGAGTCATTTCCAAAATCGCTTGGAATGGAGTTTGTTAATGAGACTATATTTCCTTTACTAAATAATTTTAAGATTTCAAATGAAGATTTGCTTCATACTTTTGTGGAACATATTGCGTGCCAAATAAGCGTTTCTATATCAGTAAATGCTAAAACACTTTTGATAACGGGTGGTGGAGCTTATAATGTTTTTTTAATTGAACGAATGAAACATTATTTACCAAAAACCGAATTAGTAATTCCAAATGATGCTATAATTCAATTTAAAGAAGCTTTAATATTTGCATTCTTGGGAATATTGAAGCTACGCAATGAAAATAATGTTTTTGCTTCTGTTACAGGAGCAAAAAAAGACCATTCATCTGGAGTTATTTATTTTTAATTAGAAATAAAAGCAATTACTTTTTTCTCCAATTCTTCACTTTTTAATTTATGACCTAAGCCTTCTGTAAGGATTAATTGACTGTTTTTCCAGTTTTTATTTAAGCTAATAGAATATTCAGGACTAGTATCTTTATCATATTTATCATGAATAATTAAACAATCTGTTTCAATTTCTCTTGCAAATTTTGAAGTTGAAAAATAGCTGGGGTCGTTTTTTAGAGTTTTGGCAAACTTTTTAATAATTATATTTTTAGCCTTATTTGAGAGCCCTAATATGCTTTGGTAAAAATTAAAAAAATCCTTGGCTTCACCTGGAGCACCCATTATAACAGTTTTTTTAATATTTTGATTCTTGTTTTTGTATAACCAATAGGTTGTTGCAAAACCACCTATAGAATGACTAACAATATTTTTTATTTCTTTTATTTGATTGAATCATCAAATCGATAACTTCAGTATATAATTCCACATGAAGTATTTTTCCTGAAGATAAACCATGCGCAGGAGCATCAAAGGCATACACGGTAAAATCTTTTTCAATTAGATTTTCAATGTAAGATTTCCATCTAAAAGTATGACTTGCCCAACCATGAATCATCAATACTTCCTTCGATCCATTTCCCCATTTGTAAGTTTGGATTTTTTCGTTATTAAATTTAATGATTGAATGTTTTCCTTTTTCTAAGAATTTTAATTGGTGTTTTTCTAGTGGTTTACTCATTGGGTTACAAAATAATTGAAAACCTTTCTTTGCTAATAATTTTGGATTAATAATTGCCAAAATATTAAAATATAATCCTATAGATTTTTGTGTTAAATGTATTATAATTTTATTCATAATTTTGATACCAATTGGTATTTTTAAAGTTAAATTTTTTTAAGCTAATAATTCGTTTTCTATCCACGATTTTAAGTGCATTACAATATTTTTAATATCTTTATTAGAGTCGGATAATTTACTCATCATAATACCTCCTTCTAAACTTGCTATTATTACAGAAGCGACTAACTCTTCATGAACAGTTGTTTTAATTTCACCATGTTTTTTCCATTTTGTAGTATTGTAATTATTGATTCTTTAAAAATGGATAATGCATTTTGAGCTTTCTTTTTTAAAGAAAAATTGGTGTCATCCACTTCAATAGCTAAATTTAATAAAGGACATCCTCCATTGAAATTTGGTGTGTTAATATAGTTTTCAAAATGAGTAAGAAATACAAATAGTTTTTGTTTGGAATCTTTATGGTTTTTAATTTTTGTTCGCAGCTCTATAAAAACTTTATTAATCATACTTTCAAAAGCTTCTATTTCCAAAATATCTTTATTTTCAAAGTGACTATAAATAGCTCCTTTTGTATAACCTGTTGCATTGGTTATATCGCTTAATGATGTTGTTTTATAACCTTTTGTATTAAAAAGACTACTTGACTCTTTTAATTATTTTTTCTTTAGTTAGTTCTGGTTTACGCATGTACAAATATACCGATTGGTATCTAATAAAAAATAAATTTTCACTTTTCCTTATTAAAATAATTTTTCAATTGTGAAAAATTGTTAAATAATGATGATGTTTATAAATATTTAATAAAAAAAAGCTCTGAGAAAAAAGTAAAAACTTAAATTTGTCTAACAATTCTAAAAAAATAATGAAAGAGTTACTTAAGAAATTTGAAAATAAAGAACCAGAAATCGTATTTAACTGGAAAGATCCAGAGACAGAAGCAGAAGGTTGGACAGTAATTAATTCATTAAGAGGTGGTGCAGCAGGTGGTGGAACTAGAATGCGCAAAGGTTTAGATATGAATGAAGTACTTTCATTGGCAAAAACAATGGAAGTTAAGTTTTCAGTTTCGGGACCAGCAATAGGAGGAGCAAAATCAGGAATTAATTTTGACCCTAATGATTCTCGAAAAAAAGGAGTTCTAGAAAGATGGTATAAAGCTGTTTCCCCTTTACTAAAAAATTATTATGGAACTGGTGGTGATTTGAATGTTGACGAAATTCACGAAGTTATCCCAATGACAGAAGAATGTGGTGTTTGGCATCCTCAGGAAGGTGTTTTTAACGGACATTTCAAACCAACTGAAGCAGATAAAATCAATAGAATAGGTCAATTACGTCAAGGCGTTATTAAAGTAATTGAAAATCCTGACTTTTCTCCAAACGTACAGCGAAAATATACTGTTGCCGACATGATTACTGGTTATGGTGTGGCACAAGCTGTTAGACATTATTATAGTATTTTTGGAGGCGATGTAAAAGGGAAAAAAGCTATTGTACAAGGTTTTGGGAATGTAGGTTCTTCAGCTGCTTTTTACTTAGCTGAAATGGGAGCTAAAGTAGTTGGAATTATTGATAGAGATGGAGGTTTAATTAATGAAAACGGCTTTACATTTGAAGAAATAAGAGCTTTGTTTTTGGAAAAAGATGGTAATAAATTAGTAGCTAAAGACATGATTTCTTTTGATGAAATCAACAAAAAAATATGGACTATAGAAGCCCAAATATTTGCTCCATGTGCTGCTTCAAGACTTGTAACAAAATCTCAAATAGATCAAATGATAGCTTCTGGTTTAGAAGTAATTTCAAGTGGTGCTAATGTACCTTTTGCCGATAAAGAAATTTTCTTTGGTTCTATCATGGAAGAAACCGATTCTAAAGTAAGTCTTATCCCCGATTTTATTGCTAATTGTGGAATGGCTCGTGTATTTGCTTATTTCATGGAGAAAAAAGTGCAAATGACAGACGATGCTATTTTCTTAGACACTTCAAATACAATAAAAAATGCAATTCAAAAAGTATATGATGCAGGTTCTGATAAAAAAATATAAGTGCTAGAGCTTTTGAAATTGCATTAAAACAACTAATCTAAACAGTATAAATAAAAATGGAAATTTTACTAATTGTAATATTCGTTCTTGGTTATTTAGCAATTGCCATGGAACATTCTTTAAAAATCGATAAATTAATACCTGCTTTAGCTATGATGGCTCTTTTGTGGGCAATAATAGCGGTAACTCATATGGATGTTTTTGAAGTGGATACGATTTCAAAAACCCTAGTTCCTCATCATTTAGAAGGAATTTTACTCCATCATTTAGGGAAAACAGCTGAGATTTTAATTTTCTTAATGGGAGCAATGACAATTGTTGAAATTATAGATTATTTCGATGGCTTTTCAACTATTAAAACTTACATAAAAACAACTAATAAAGTTAAGTTATTGTGGTTGTTTACAACTTTAGCTTTCATTTTATCTGCTATTATTGATAATCTAACGGCTACAATTGTATTATTAACAATTTTACAAAAAATAATTAAGGATAGAGAGATGCGCTTGTGGTTTGCAGGATTAATTGTAATTGCTGCAAATGCTGGTGGTGCATGGTCTCCAATAGGTGATGTAACAACTACAATGTTATGGATAGCAAACAAAGTATCTGCGTCTCAATTAATAATTCATGTATTAATCCCATCTATATTGTGTTATGCAGTTCCTGTTATTATTGCTTCTAGAATGAAAATTTTTAAAGGGTATATTGAACAAGAAGTTGATGTAGATGTTGTTAAATCTAAATTTAGTTCAGTAATGTTTTATTTAGGTTTAGGAGCTATTTTATTTGTGCCAGTTTTTAAGACTTTTACACACTTGCCTCCATATGTAGGAATGATGCTTTCATTAGCTATTGTTGCTACTTTTGCAGAATTTTATAGTAATAGACAGTTTTCTATGGCAGGAGCAACTGGAGATAGTCAACACGCTCATCATAGTCCGGTTCATAAATCGTTATCAAAAATCGAAATGCCAAGTATTTTATTCTTTTTAGGTATATTAATGGCTGTTGCAGCATTAGAATCTTTGGGAATGTTATTTAATTTTGCTGGTGTTTTAGAAAAAAATATGCCTTGGCTTGGTACAGAGTTAGAATCTACTAAAATTTCCGATTTAGTAGTGATGTTACTTGGAGTAGGCTCTGCAGTTATTGATAATGTACCTTTGGTTGCAGCAAGTATAGGAATGTTTTCAATTGGTACTGATGAACCAGCATGGCATTTCATTGCTTATGCAGCAGGAACTGGTGGAAGTATTCTTATTATTGGTTCTGCAGCAGGAGTTGTGGCAATGGGAATGGAAAAAATTGATTTCTTTTGGTATCTTAAAAAAATAGGTTGGTTAGCTTTAGTAGGGTTTTTAGCAGGCTTTGTAGGCTTTGTTATTTTAAGAGATTTTCTGTTAAACATTGCCCATTAATATAATTTTTAATATAAAGTATCGTTATCTTTTAATTTAAAGTAATAATTATGAGTATTTTTCTTCAAGTAGATAGTTTGGCTGTTGCCAATGAAGCATTGTTAAATGACCAACCCGTTGAAAAAACCCTTTCTATAATAGATTTACTTACAAGTGGAGGAATTGGTGGTATTTCGATAATGGTAGTATTATTTATTTTGTTGTTTTTTGCCCTTTTTCTATATTTTGAAAGACTAATGGCAATTAATAAAGCAAGTAAGATTGATGCTAGTTTTATGAATAATATTAAAATGAATATTATGTCTGGAAAGATTGATGCAGCAAAAATGTTATGTGCTCAAACAAATTCTCCAGTTGCTCGATTAATTGAAAAAGGAATATCACGTATTGGTAAACCTCTCGAAGATATTAATACAGCTATTGAAAATGCTGGAAATCTAGAATTGTATAAATTAGAAAAAAATACCAGTATGTTAGCTACTATTTCAGGAGCAGGACCTATGATAGGTTTCCTTGGAACAGTTGTTGGTATGATTCTTGCTTTTCATAAAATGGCAAGTGGTGGTGGGCAAATTGAAGTAGGTTCTCTTGCAGAAGGAATTTACACCGCTATGACAACAACCGTTGTTGGTCTTGTAGTAGGTATTATTGCCTATATTGGATATAATCATTTAGTAGTAAAAACTAATAAAGTGGTGAACCAAATGGAAGCAAATGCGGTTGATTTCTTGGACTTATTAAATGAACCGGTATAATGAAGTTAGGTAAAACAAGAAATAAAGTTTCTACAGAATTCAATATGTCATCCATGACAGATATTGTATTTTTGTTATTGATTTTTTTCATGATAACTTCAACTATGGTAACTACAAATGCTTTAGATTTAGTATTGCCAAAAGGGAAAGGAAAGACAGACAGTAATAAAAGTTTAACCGTTAATATTACTAACGATTTGAAATTTTTTCTCGATAAAGATGAAATTTCAAAAGAGGTTTTAGAGGCAAGATTATTAGAGATTTTACCAGCTGAAGGAGTAGAAGATAATAAAAGAGCTATTGTATTGCGTGCAGAAGAAAAAGTTCCTTACGAAAATATCATATATGTAATGGATATTGCTAATCGCAATAAGATAAAAATGGTTGCAGCGGTTAACCCAAAATAATTTAGAACATTTTTTTAGAAGCTATTTCCTGCTCTCCACTATATCTTTTTCCTTTTGTCACATTGAGCGGAGTCGAAATGCAAAAGAAAAAAGGATGCCGTTTCGATCAGGGCTAGGGATTAAGTATAAAAAACAAAATTTGCATTGTAACGATAAATTCATATAAATGAAATTTCTAGAAACACCAGAAGAACAAAAATCATTTGCTATTACAAGTGCCATATTTGTAATACTACTTTTTTTGTGTCTGTTTTTAGGATTAACTTACATGGATCCACCACCAGAAAATGGAATTGCTATCAATTTTGGAACTAGCGATGTGGGTCAAGGAGAAATCCAACCTACAGAAGCTATTCAGTCGGCTCCAAAGCCTACTGTTAGCGAACCTGTAACTTCTCAGCAAGATGAAGTTTTAACGCAAGATGAAGATGCTCCTGTTGCTGTAGAAACAAAAAAAGAAATAAAAAAAGCAGTTGAGAAACCAAAAGAAATTGTCAAACCAAAGGTTGTTGAAAAACCAAAACAGCCTTCTAAAGAAACTAATAATGCATTAGATGCTTTATTAAATGGACCAAAATCAGATGGAAAGGCTCAAGGTGGTCATGGTGATGATGGTTTACCTGGTGATAAAGGAGATCCTAACGGAAGTATTTATTCCAATAGTTTTTATGGAAATGGAACTGGAAATGGAACGGGTTCTGGTAGAGGTTATGGTTTGAATGGAAGAAGTCTTGCTAGAAAAGGAGAAAAAGTACAACAGTGCGGTAATGAAACTGGAAAAGTTATAGTTCAGATAACAGTAAACAAAAGCGGGGACGTTGTTAAAACTCAATATGTTAAAGGAACGACGAATACAACACCTTGTGTTTTAGAAGCTGCATATAAAACAGCAAGAAGTTATAAATGGAAACCTGACTCAGATGCACCTGACACTCAGGTTGGTTGGATTGAAGTTAATTTTACAATAGGTGAATAACCAAGAAGACCAATAGCTGAAAACTTAGCCCCGATAGTAATTGAAATCCAATGCAACGCATTGATTGTAATGGATAGCGGGAAAAAGGAAACCAAGTAAGACCTAAAACATTCGCTTCATATATTTCAAAAATGACTTACGAAGAAACTACTGAATGGCTTTTTAATCAGTTGCCAATGTTTCAACAACAAGGTGCAATTGCTTATAAAAAAGATTTATCTAATACTATTTTGTTAGTTAATCATCTTAATAATCCAGAACGAAAATTTAAATCGGTTCATATAGCTGGGACTAACGGTAAAGGATCTACCTCTTCTTTATTAGCATCGGTTTTACAAGAAGCAGGTTATAAAGTTGGTTTATATACTTCTCCTCATTTGAAAGATTTTAGAGAGCGCATTCGTTTAAACGGAGCAATGATTCCTAAAGAATTTGTAATTGATTTTGTTACTGCTAATAAGTCTTTTTTTGAAGCATATAGTTTTAAGTTTTTTTGAAATGACAGTGGGTCTTGCATTTGATTATTTTGCAAAAGAGAAAATCGATGTTGCAATTGTAGAAGTAGGAATGGGTGGAAGACTAGATTCTACTAATGTAATTACACCATTAGTTTCGGTTATTACTAATATAGGTTTTGATCATACCCAATTTCTAGGCAATACTTTAGAAGCCATTGCATTTGAAAAAGCAGGAATTATTAAAAATAATGTACCAGTTGTTGTTAGTGAATATCTACCAGAGACAAAACCAGTGTTTTTAGATAAAGCCGAAAGTTGTAAGGCTCCTATTTATTTTGCCCAAGATTATATTTATGATGAAATTCCATCAGCTTTAGTTGGAGATTACCAGAAATCAAATAAGAAAGGAGTTTTAAAAACCGTTGAAATCTTAAAAAACCATTTTGCTATTTCAAATGATAATGTGCGAGATGGTTTTATGAATGTAATTTCAAATACTGGACTTCTTGGTAGATGGCAAATTTTGAACAACAGCCCAAAAACTGTTTGCGATACAGCTCATAATAGTCAGGGATTAGGGATTGTAATGAACCAAATTAAAAAAGAAAAATTTAAGCAATTGCATATTGTTTTAGGGGTTGTTAATGATAAAGATTTAGATAGCATTTTACCTTTATTTCCCCAAAATGCGATTTATTATTTTTGTAAACCAAATTTATCTAGAGGATTAGATGCTCAATTATTACAAGCTAAAGCTAAGGATTATGGTTTGTTAGGGTTGGTATATGATTCTGTTTCAGAAGCTTATCAAATAGCTAAAACATCGGCTAAAAACAATGATTTTATTTATATAGGAGGAAGTACATTTGTTGTGGCTGAAATAGTATAAATTTTATTTCAAAATCGATTTGTATATTCTAAATTCTATTTTATATTTGCACCCGCATTGAGAAAGAATGTTTTTTATTGGGGCAATTAGCTCAGCTGGTTCAGAGCACCTCGTTTACACCGGAGGGGGTCGGGGGTTCGAACCCTCATTGCCCACCAATTCAAATACCTACAGAAAATGTAGGATTTTTGTTTTAAAACTAATATGGAACATACAGTATATATTTTATATAGTATTATAAAAAACAAATACTACATTGGTTATACTGCCAATATTGAAGAAAAAATTGTTAGACATAATCAAAAACCAAAAGGATTTACTGGAAGTACAAATGATTGGCAATTGGTTTATTCTGAGAAATACGAAAGTAAGTCAGAAGCTTTAATGAGAGAGAAACAGATTAAAAATTGGAAAAGTAGAACTAAGATTGAGGAGCTTGTTAAAAGTTTTAATTTATAATGTATTGTATTTGAAGTGGTTAAAAAAATTAAAGCAGAATAAATTATTTTTTTTTGTCTTTTTCTTTTTGAAACTCAAAAAAGGTTTCTATATTTGCACTCGCAATCACAAAATGATTGCAAATTTATTGGAGAAATGGCAGAGTGGTCGAATGCGGCAGTCTTGAAAACTGTTGACTGTAACAGGTCCGGGGGTTCGAATCCCTCTTTCTCCGCAGAGCAAGGCTCAAAATTTATTAAAAACCTTAAAATCTAATGATTTTAAGGTTTTTTTATTGCTTTACCTATTTCAAAATGATTTAAAACTTCCTGAAATGAAATACAAAATGTTAGTGTTAGATATGGATGATACCTTGTTGACAGATGACCATAATATATCTACGCTTAATAAAGAAATGATTTTAAAAGCCCAAAAACAGGGTGTTTATGTTGTTTTAGCTTCTGGAAGACCAACTTCTGCAATGATTTCTTATGCAAGAGATTTGGAACTAGATTTGTATAATTCCTATATGATTTCTTATAATGGAGCCATTCTTAGCACTGTTAAAGAAGGTGAGATATTATTCAAACAAACTTTAACAAAGCAACAAATTCATGAATTATATCATTTTAGTGTGAAAACTAAAACTCATATTATTACCTATTTAGATGGTAAAATTGTGAGTGAAACAGATTCGGAATTTATTGAAGTAGAAAAAAATATTACAGGTTTAGCTCATAATAAAGTAGCTAGTTTTCTAGACGCTGTAACAACTGATGCTGTTAAATGTATTTTATTAGAAGAACCAAATTACTTAAAAAGCATTGAAAAAGAATTACAACTTGCAATGCCACACTTAAGTGTTACTATGTCAAAACCCTTTTTCTTAGAAGTGGCTCAAAATGGAATTGATAAAGCTACGAGTTTGAAATTATTGGCTAAAAAACTAAACATTATGCAAACTGAAATTGTAGCTGTAGGAAATGCAGGAAACGATTTGTCAATGATTGAATATGCTGGTTTAGGGGTTTGGGTTGATAATGTTACTCCAGAGTTGCGAGACAAAGCTGATATTATTGTTGCTTCTAACAATAATGATGGAGTTGCTGAAGTTATTCAAAAGTATATTTTGAGTTAAATTGCTAAATATCAAGTTGTTTATTTTATTTCAATAAAACATCTAAATTTATTGTGACTTTTTCATTAAGGTTGTGTCATAATTATAAACACTTTAATTATTGTGGAAAATATAAATGAGCTAACCGATGATGAGTTGGTTAAAAAAATTACTAAATCAAATAATACCATTTATTTCGGACATCTATATGACCGTTACGAGACTAAAGTCTATAATAAATGCTATAGTTTTGTACACAATGTTGATGAGGCAAAAGACTTAACACAAGACGTTTTTTTGCAAGTATTTATTAAATTAAAAACATTTTCTTTTAAATCTAAATTTTCTACTTGGTTGTATTCTGTGACTTACAACTTTTGTGTAAATTATTTAAATAGTAGATAAAGAAAAAAAAAATAAACCG
>JAAURU010000248.1 GCA_012032075.1 Flavobacterium sp. | reverse complement strand
GGAGCAAAAACGATATTCGATAAAGCTTCTGCAATCGCATTTCTACTTCCTGCTTTTGAATCAATTAAAGCAGCAATAGGAGCGTGACCAATAGAAGTTTGCAATCCCTTCTTTTCCATTATAATCCAAAGCCATTACGCCTACATTATTTAAAGGTAATTGTAATTGACCAACACATTGTTGTTTGGCTACTTTTCCACCTACACAACGGTCAACTTTATTTGTTAACCAATCTTTACAAGCTACAGCTTCTAATTTTAGAATTTCTTCTAAATAGCTTGGTATATTTTCTTGAGAATAAACTATTTCAGAATACTTTCTGTCAATGGTTTTATCAGTCATAATCGTTTTTGGAGAACTTCCAAAGAAATCTTCTAAGGCATAATCCATTGGTTTTATTCCTGATGATTTTGATTGAAATGTAAAACGATGATCACCTGTAACATCACCTACTTGATACATTGGAGCACGTTCTCTTTCGGCAATTTGTTGTAAAATGTCAATATCTTTTTTACCAATAACCAATCCCATTCTTTCTTGGGATTCGTTACCAATAATTTCCTTAGCTGATAAAGTTGGATCACCAACAGGCAATTTATCTAAATCAATTAATCCTCCAGTTTCTTCAACAAGCTCAGATAAACAATTTAAATGGCCACCTGCACCATGATCGTGAATAGAAACTATTGGATTGTTATCATTTTCTACTAAACCACGAATTGCATTAGCTGCACGTTTTTGCATTTCAGGATTAGACCGTTGAATAGCATTTAATTCAATTCCTGAACTAAATGCACCAGTGTCTGCAGAAGAAACAGCAGCTCCACCCATTCCAATTCTATAGTTTTCCCCACCTAAAATAACAATTTTATCTCCTGTTTGTGGTTTCTTTTTTATAGCTTGATTTAATTTCCATAACCAATACCACCTGCTTGCATGATGACTTTATCGTAACCCAATTTTCTTTTGTCAGGCTGAGTTTGTCGAAGCCAATTTTTATCGTTGCCTACTTCGAGAGGTTCAGTATGACAACTATTAATTTCCTGATGTTCAAAAGTAAGAATGGAACCCGTAATTAAAGGTTGCCCAAATTTATTTCCAAAATCGGAAGCTCCGTTGGATGCTTTAATTAAAATGTCCATTGGTGTTTGGTATAACCATTTTCTTTCAGGCATTCCTTTTTCGTAAGCTCTATTATTCGTTAAACGGGAATAGGAAGTCATATAAACAGCTGTTCCAGCTAGAGGCAACGAACCTTGTCCACCAGCTAAACGATCTCGAATTTCTCCACCAGAACCTGTTGCAGCACCATTGAATGGTTCAACTGTTGTTGGGAAATTATGGGTTTCTGCTTTTAATGAAAGTACCGATTCAAATTCTTTTTTCTCATAAAAATCAGGTTTATCGGCTGATTTAGGAGCAAATTGTTCTACTATAGGTCCTTTTACAAATGCCACATTGTCTTTGTAAGCTGAAACAATATCATTAGGGTTTTCGGAAGATGTTTTTTTAATTAATTTGAATAATGATGTTTTTTTTTCTTTTCCGTCAATTACAAAAGTTCCGTTGAAAATTTTATGACGACAATGTTCTGAATTGGCTTGAGAAAAAGCAAATACTTCTGAATCAGTTAGTTTTCTGCCAATTTTAGTAGCTAAATTATTCAAATATTCAATCTCTTCCTCATTTAAAGCTAAGCCTTCTGTTTGATTGTATTGAGCAATATCATCAATTTCTAAAATAACTTCTGGTTGAATATTGATAGAATAAATATTTTGGTTTAAACAATCATATTTTTGGGACAGCATTGGATCAAAATCAGAAAAATCTACTGTTACTTTTTGAAATTCTTCAATTCGGATAATACCTTCAATGCCCATATTTTGAGTAATTTCAACGGCATTAGTACTCCAAGGGGTTATCATTGTCGCTCGAGGACCAACAAAAAAATCCGCAAGGACGGATTTCTCAATTTTTGTTACATTGCCAAAAAGCCAGTTTAGTTTTGATATGGTTTCTGTCGATAGCTCGTTTTGCGATTGAACAGCAAAAACAGTAGTACTTTCGTTACCAAAAAAATGAATCATTGTGTAGTCGTTTGTAGTTGTGTTTAAAATGCAAATTTATCTTAAAAAGTTTTAAGTACAAAGTATAATTTAACCAACTTAATAACAAAAAACCTACCATTGTTAATGATAGGTTTAATTGTTGAAAAATTTTAAGTTTATTGAACAATAACTCTTTTCACATTATTGTATGTGGCATTTGAAACGGTTACATAGTAAACACCTCTTGAAAGATTTGAAACTTGAATTTCATTATCTTTTACATTCGATTTTTCAAAAACTTTTTGACCTAATGTTGAATATATTTCTACTAGAAATGGTGATTTATTTTGCTCAAATTCTATAGTAAAGTTTCCATTGTTAGGATTGGGATAAGTGGTAACATTAATATCATTTTTTGTTGTGTTTTGTTGTATTATTCGGTTTCCCAATCCACCACAAGTATCTACTGCATAAGTATCCCAATCTGTACTTGAATATGTTGCTTTTGGAGCAGTTACAGTTGATTTTCTTCTTAGTGTAACTTCAGATGCAAAATTTGCAGAGCTTCCATAAGTTCCAATTATATCAATTAAAGTTCCATTTTTAAATAAACCAATAGCATCATTTCCATTGAACGTCATTTCAGAAGCTGTAGTTGAAATATTAGAATTTGTTTTATTATAGCATGTAGATGAAATGGAACTATTAACTATAACAAATTTTCCATTATTTACTAAAGTGCCTGAAAGTGATAAACCAGTACTCCAAGAACCCGCTCCATTTGTTTGCTTTTTTATAACATAACCAGTTAAACTTTTTGAAGCTCCAGTTTCATTTTTAATTTCTAAAGCTTTATTATTTGAAGATCCTTCCACATATTCTGATAAGTATAGATCGCTTTTTGAGCCAGTAGTAGTTTCACCACCAGTTGAAGTTCCTCCCCAAATTGTATTTACATAACTAGGGTTGTCTATAAAAGGGTTTCTATTTCCTTGACGCACATAAATTGCATTATTTCTTTCAATTTCTCTAGCACTTACTGGATCTTGATCATGCCAAGCTAATAACATGTTTAAGAAAGCTGTTGTAAAAACTTGATTACTTGTGTTATTAAACATAGAATACGAATAAGTAGCTACTGTATTTTCATAACGTGTAGCAAAATAGAAATACATTCTTGCGATATCACCTTTAAAGGCATCCACTGGTTCAAAAACAGTTCCAGTATAACCAGAAACAGCACTTGTACCTAATTTGCTTCCATTTCTTGTAGTAGTTGATGCAGTTGCTACATCTCCATGTGGATAATTAGAGCGAATTCCATTCACTTTTCCATCAGTTGGAGTAATATGATGTGCATCTGAAACCATTGGTGCAGCCGAATTGAAAACAGATTGAGGAATCATGTGTTCTCTATTGTAGCAATTTCCTTCTACTGAATAGGTTCCACATTGATTTGTACTGTAAGTGAAATTATAAGGATCTGTACCATTTTGATTTTCAGAATATAAATCAAAAATAGTATTGTCATTTTCATTTTGATGATCTCTATCTGAAGTGCTGTAAGTAGTCCATAAACCACTGTAACCTCTATCAGTGTGTCCTTTAATGATATTGTACAATTGAGTTTTTAAAGTATAACCACTACCAGTTGCAGATGAATAATAGCCACTAGGAGCTTGACCGAAAGAATAGATTGTAAATAGAATTGCAAAAAATGCGTTAATTTTTCTCATTGATTTGTTGTGTGTTAGTTGGTATCAAATCTAAACACAATTTTCAATTCAAAAATTAACGCATTATTAATTTATTAACAGAGTTATTAATAATTTCTTAATATTGGGCATAAAAATTGGATAACTATTTTCTTTTCAGAATGGCTTCCATACTTTTAAACTCTTTTCCATCATACCCAGTGTCAAACATTACCATTTTTTGAGTATTATCATCTATAAAAGTAAAAATTTCTTTAACTTTTTTTTCTTTACGAGTTAATGGATCAACTACTTTGCCTTCCATATTAATGGATTTAGTTGAAGTATTAAAACGTCCTCTCATTATTGTTATTCCTGTTCCCATATTATCAACCCATGTAGAAACATATTCTTGAGTTGTGTTGTTGTAGGCTAAAGTACTTATTCCTTCAAAAGGCATTCCCATAAATTCTCCTTTATGAGTGGATTGTTGGTATCGTCCTCCTAAAATCATTTTATTTTCAACTTTGAAGACTGCTTTTATAGGCTCACTTTTTCGAGTTTCCCACATGGTCATTTGTTCTTCCCAAATCCCATTATCTCTAGCCATCATTTCATGAGATTTGCTTGGTGTCATGTGTTTCATCCAAGCTTGGCTTACAGTTGCTGAATCTGGAGGAAGTTCATTTTTAACAATAACTTCTGGAATTTCTAAATTATACTCACCATCTGCTTTTGGAGTAATATCTTTGCAAGAAATAGTACTTGCAAAAATAGTTAGTAAGGGCAATACTACTTTTTTCATACTGATAGGTTTTAAGTTATGTTTAATCAAATATAACAAAATTATAAGCACCAATATCAGATGGAGAAGTATTTCTTGATTTATTTAAAATATCAAATGTTCCATTAGAAAAACTAAAATCTGCTGTTCCCTTAGCAGCAGAGGCTTGACCTATAATTAATTGGTTATCAGAAGGGTTTTTAAAGTCGGGTTTATTTGTTGTAGTATTTCTAGCTATTAAACAATTTGAGTACCTTGAACCTGTAAATTGGAACAAAGGATTGGTACTAAATTGATTGTTAAAATCGTTAAACTTGATTAAACAATTATTAAATTGGTAATTAAAGTTGGCATCAGCACCTTTTTTTTCAAAATTAATAGCATAATTTGTTGAACCATAAATGATACAATTATTGAAATTTGTTTGTGTAAGAGCATATTGGTTGCTTCCATCATAATTATCTAGAAACACGCAAGTTTGATTGGGTGATGGCCAATAATTAGCAAATGTGCAATGAGTAAAGGTGTAACTTCCACCAAAAGTAAAGGCAATACTAGCTTCACCACAATTATTGGTTACCACATTAAAAGCATTTATATTTCCTGTTCGAGCTAGAATGCCCACATTGCTACAGTTATATATTTGAACATTATTCAAGTCTAATGTTGGAGTAGGAGTACCATCGTTTCCAGTAACTAGCATTCCAACAATTGCATTTTTAATGGTAAGATTGTTTATGATGTTAATTTGTACTTCCTAATGTAAACCAAATCGTTCCCCATTGGCCAGGAACTTCTGCAAAATCAGGTTCAAGTCTGTCTCCTTCAAAAATTACTTCATTTTCTAATTCTTCTGTAAGTGAAGCACTTCCATTTACTTGTAAGGAGGCATCATCTGCTACAATTAATCCAGATTCTGCATGAAAATGTATTCTCGCTCCTGCATCAACAATCAATGTTTTATTATTTGGAATAACAGCATAACCATAAATTACATAGGGTTTTATATTAGTCCAATGCAATTCATTACCATTTATTGGATCTGCTTCATCAAGAATACTTGCTCTTATCGTTATTTGATTTCCATTAGTATCCATTCCTAAGCCTACTTGTTCATAAGTGTAGGTATTGTCGGGATTTTGAACCCTTTCAGGATAAATGAAATAAGCATCTTGAATTAAGGTTACTAATTCTACTTTTTGAAAATCATTTTCTGTTCCAAATTTAATTTGGTCAGTATATAAAAAATCGGACGGATTAGCATCAGCAACATC
>JAAURU010000247.1 GCA_012032075.1 Flavobacterium sp. | reverse complement strand
AGCCAATTTTTCAAAGTCTAAAAGAAGGTGTACGATTTGTATTTAAAAATCAAACCATTTTAGGAGCATTGTCTTTAGATATGTTTGCTGTTTTATTTGGTGGAGCAGTTGCTTTACTACCTATTTTTGCCCAAGATATTTTAAAAGTCGGTTCAGAGGGTTTTGGGATTTTAAGAGCAGCACCAGCAGTTGGTTCTATTATAACAATGCTTTTGGCTGCTTACTTTTCTCTCAATAAAAATGCAGGTAAAAAATTATTGATTGCTATATTTATATTTGGTATTAGTATAATTGTTTTTGGATTGTCAGAAATTTTTTGGGTATCTGTTTTTGCCTTATTTTTAAGCGGAGTTGCCGATGGTGTTTCTGTGGTAATTAGAAATGCAATTTTACAATTACACACTCCAGATCATATGAGAGGAAGGGTTTCTTCAGTAAATTCTATATTTGTGGGTTCTTCCAATGAATTAGGTGCTTTTGAAAGCGGACTGACCGCAAAATTAATGGGTGCAGTAAAAGCAGTTGTTTTTGGGGGTTGTATGACTATTGGAACGGTATTAGTAACGGCTTATGTGTCCCCAAAATTTAGAAATTTGGATTTAGAAAATGAGGTAGAAGCGTTAGAGAAAGAAGATTAGTTTTTATATTCTTTTAATTCAAATGTTTCTCCGTCAAAAACGCCATAAGTAAAATAGCCAATCCAATCTCCTAAGTTTACATATTTGGAAGTTTCTGAAACAGGAATAATCATTGGTAAATGTCTATGACCAAAGATAAAATAATCATAGTGTTTGGTTTCTAATTTTCGTTTGGCATACTGAATTAACCATTCATTTTCTTCTCCTAAAAATGTAACATCTTCTGTTCCTGAAATTAATTTGTTTTTAACTGATAAATATTGGGCTAACTTTACTCCAATATCAGGATGTAACCAACGAAATAACCACTTTGAAAAAGAATTGGTAAACACTTTTTTCATTCTTTTATATCCTTTATCACCTGGACCTTTTCCATCACCATGACCAATTAAAAAAGTTTTTCCATTAAATATAAATTCTTGATTGTCATGATAAACAGGAATATTTAATTCTTTCTGAAAATAATCATGCATCCATAAATCGTGATTGCCTACAAAGAAATGAATGGGAATTCCCAAATCTCTTATTTCTGCCAATTTGCCTAAAACTCTAACAAAACCTTTTGGAACTACTGTCTTGTATTCAAACCAAAAATCAAATAAATCACCCAGTAAAAAAATTATAGTTGCATCTTTTTTAACTTCATCTAGCCAAGCTACAAATTTTTGTTCTCTTGGGAAACTAGACTCTTTTGTAGGAGCACCAAAATGTTGATCGGAAGCAAAATATATTTTCAGTTGTTTTTCCAAAATGATTCATTTTTTAGTCTTTTGCAAAATAGTTAAAAAAAGCAGTCATTCCTATCTCTTAAAAAAAGCGTTTTAACGAGGATAAAACACAGTTTGACGATAGATATTTTATAACATTTTTTAATTGCTAACTTTGGATTATTAATAAAATCTTAACTAAATTACTATAGAATGAAAAGACTTCTACTTTTTTTCATAATGTTTTCCTCGTTTTTTAGCTATTCTCAGTTGCCTGAGAATTTTGAGACTAGTTTTCCTCCTTCTGGTTGGAATACTTTTACCAATGGTGTTGGAAATGGTCAAAATTGGGGTATTACTACTAATGCGGCATTAATCTATCCTGATGGAGGATTGCAATCAGCGTTTGTTAACAGAGAAAATATTGGAGCTGGAAATACTTCCGAAGATTGGCTGGTAACTCCTGCTATTTCAATAACAGCAGCTTCTCAAATTCGTTTTTTACTAGACAATTGTTTTCTGGAGATGCAGGAACTTCTTATCAATTAAGGGTTTCGACAACATCTCCAACTAATCCAGCAAGTTTTACAACCGTTCAAACATGGAATGAAATTCAGTTGAATGCGATTTACAATCAATATGAAGAAAAAGTTGTAAATATGGCTACTTATAACGGTCAGCAGGTTTATGTTGCTTTTGTAAGGGTATATACTCAACCAGGAGCAACTTTATCAGGTGATGGTTGGTTAATTGATAACGTAAGGTTAACTGATGCTTGTTTAGCCCCTTCTGTGTTAACAGATTCAGGTAACACAGCAACTACTGTTAATTTAGGTTGGACAAATAATGGTACAGCAACACAATGGGAAGTGGAGATTTTACCTACAGGTGGAACCCCTACAGGAACTGGTATTTTGGTTAATACTAATCCTTATACAGCTACTGGATTAAATCCAAATACAACCTATATATTTTATGTAAGAGCAATATGTGCTGGTGGAGTAACAAGTAATTGGATAGGACCCTATAACTTTCAAACCTTACCACAAGGGTTAAGTTGCGCTGATCCAATACAAATTACAACTGTTCCTTACAGTACTACAGATAATACTAATGTTTATGGAAACAATATTAATGGTCCTCAAGGAGCTGGATGTGTTGGTGGAGGAACAAATTATTTAGCTAGTAATGAGGTGGTTTACGAATTTATTCCAACATTTTCTGGAAATGTAAGTATAACCTCTACACCTATTCAAAATAATTCCTCATTATTTGTGTATAGTTCCTGTGCAAACATAGGTGTTACTTGTTTGGCAGGTGTGGCAAATAACAATAATGCTCCAAGACAAATAACAGGCTTTCCAGTTATAGCTGGACAATCTTATTTTATAGTTATATCATCCTCATCAGCAGTTGCATCCATTAATTATACTTTAGTTATACAAAGAGAAAGTTGTGTAGCTCCAGATAATTTAGCAATTAATAACTTAAGTAATACTTCAGTACAATTAACATGGGGAAACCCTAGTGGAGCTACTTCATGGCAAGTGGTAAATCAACTACAAGGATTAGGAATTCCTTCTGGAGCAGGAACAACAACTAGTAACAATACAGCTTATTCAGTTACTGGATTAACTCCTGGAACTAGTTATGAGTATTGGGTAAGAGCTGATTGTAACGATGGAACATTTAGTTTATGGTCTGGTCCATTTACTTATACCACAACATTGTGTCCTCCTACACAACAATGTAATTATATTTTTGAACTAACAGACACTGGTGGTAACGGATGGCAAGGCAATACAATGAGAGTAAGTCAAAATGGAGTAACAGTAGCTGTTTTAACAGGGCCATTAGTTTCAGACGGAACTAATCCTGTTCAGGTTCCAGTTGCTTTATGTAATAATCAACCTTTTGAATTATATTGGAATCCTAACGGGACTTCTGCAGCTCAAGTTGGAGTTTCAATAATCGAACCAACGGCTAACAATATTATTTATACGAAACCACCAGGTTCTGGATCTCAAAATTCGCTATTATATAATGGTGTAGCTCAATGTACTCCTCCAACATGTCCACAACCAACAAACATAGTTGTAACTGGAGTTAATTCGAATTCTGGTTTTGTAAACTGGTCTGATAATGCAGGAGCTACCCAATGGGAAATAATTATACAACCTTTAGGAACTGGTTATCCAACTGGTTCTGGGGTTTTAACTGGAACTAGACCTTATCAAATGACTGGATTAAACTCAGTTACACAATATGAAGTGTATGTAAGAGCAATATGTAGTATTACAGACTCTAGTGTTTGGTCTGGGCCAATTGCTTTCACAACTACTCCAAATTATTGTGCAGGAGATAATTTTTATGATACAGGTGGAGCATCAGGTAATTATTCAAATAACGAAAATAGTGTATTTACAATATGTCCAGAAAATTTTGGTGATGTAGTTACAATAAGTTTTAATTCCTTTAATACCCAAGCTGGAAACGATACTTTTGAAATTTTCAATGGGAGTTCAGTTTCAGCAACTTTATTAGGGACTTTTTCAGGAACAAATTTACCACCAAATTTCACTTCAAGTGATGCAAGTGGCTGTTTAACTTTTAGATTTACTTCAAACGGTGCAACCACAGCTTCTGGTTGGGATGCCAATATTACATGTGGACCACCACCTTCTTGTCCAGCACCTATAAGTTTGAGTTTAATAAGTATAAATGACGACGAATTTACTGTTGGTTGGAACGAAACAGGTACTGCAACACAATGGGAAGTAATATACCTTCCTACGGGAAGTACTCCACCTACAACAACATCTACAGGAACAATTGTGAATTCAAATCCTGCGACACTTGTTGGTGTAGCGGCTGGTTTTATGATGTGTATGTTAGAGCTATATGTGGTCCAAGTAATGTAAGTGAGTGGTCATCTGTACCAATTCAATTTTATGTTGTAGCAGGTTTACAAGCCTGTGCAGGAGTTAATATTGGAACAAATAATAACGGTGTAATAGATGTTTGTTCAACTGATAACTGTGTAGATTTAACTGCTTCTTATTTTGAAACAGGAAATACAACTACTTACAAAGTAGATCCAATAGCATTTGCTCCACCTTTCCCTTTTACAGGAGGTACACCATTAAACATTTCTACAGATGATATTTGGTCAGGAAATATCCCACTCCCTTTCGAGTTTTGTTTTTTGGGAATAATTATACACGATGCAGTGTGGGATCAAATGGTGTGGTAACTTTTAATTCAACAACCCCTAATCAATTTTGTCCTTGGAGTTTTAATCAGACAATACCAAATACAGGATTCCCTATTAGAAATGCAATTTATGGTGTTTATCAAGATATAAACCCAGCTGTTACAACACCACCTGCTATGCCTGATATAAATTATCAAGTTTTAGGTTCTGCACCTTGTAGGGTATTTGTATTTAATATTTCGAATGTAGCTCAATTTAGTTGTAATACTAATGTTCCTTTACAAACGAGTCAAATAGTATTATATGAAACCAGTAACGTAATTGAAGTTTATGTTTTAAACAGAACACCTTGTACAACATGGCAACAAGGTGCTGGTGTTATAGGTATTCAAAATAACGCTGGAACTCAAGCTCATGTTCCACCAGGAAGAAATACAGGTGCATGGTCAGCAGCTAATGAAGGTTGGAGATTTACTCCAGATGGAGCTCCAAATGTAACTTTTTCTTGGTTGAAAGACGGTCAGTTTTACAGCAATGACTTAAACATTAATGTTTGTATTAATGCTAGTACAAACATGACAGCACGAGCTATATATACATCATGTGATGGAGATGAAACAATAACTACTCAAAACGTTTTATTAAATTACACACAACTTTTTGAACCTGCTTTTACTCCAATTGATCCAATATGTAATGGAGAAACTTTTACCTTACCTACAACTTCATTAGATGGAGTTACTGGTGTTTGGTCTCCAGCAATAGATAATCTTCAAACAACTGAATATACTTTTACTCCAGATGCCAATCAATGTGCATTACCTACAAGAATTGAAGTGATAGTTAGAAATCAAGTAACTCCAAGCTTTATTGAACCAGCTCCAATATGTGCTGGTGAACCAGCTCCTATATTACCTACTACTTCTGATAATGGTATTACTGGTATTTGGTCTCCATCAACAATTGACAATATGGTATCAGGGCAATATACATTTAATCCTGATTCTGGACAATGTGGGGTTCCATTTGTTTTAGATTATACAGTTTTACCAGCTTGTGAACTTAATGTAATTGCTACAGCTGTTCTTATAGATAATTGTGAAACTGCAAATAATGGAGAGTTTTTTAACATAAGCGGTTCGGGTAATGATTTAATAGGCTCTTCTGCTAATGTTTTTCCAAATTCAAACCTTGGAACTTATGTGCAAAACTCAGGAAATTTAATCTTCAAAGGAGCAGAA
>JAAURU010000246.1 GCA_012032075.1 Flavobacterium sp. | reverse complement strand
AACAAGAAGTTATATTTTTTCCACAAATGCGTCCTGAGAAAAAAGGACCTGAATTAACGGAAGATGAAAAACATATTATTGAACTTTTAAAAGCTAATGAAGGAATTGCTATAGGCGATTTGAAAAACCTATCGGGTTTAAGCGGAAAAAAATGGGATGCAGCAAGTAAAGGAATCACAAAACATGGTTTAATGAAAATTAAAGTAGATGGTGATGCTAAAATTGCTGAGTATTTAGGGAAATAGTTGAAATAGAAAATAGTTTCTTATATTTAAAAATGGAAAGAGCAAAACTAATTGTTAAAAATTTTGGACCTCTAAAAGATATTGAAATTGAAGTTAGAGAAATGGTGACTTTTATTGGAGCACAAGCGTCTGGTAAAAGTACATTAGCTAAACTTCTTTCTATTTTTGAAGATGAGAATTTTAGAAGAGACGAAAGAATAGAATTTGAAGATGAGTTGAAGAAGTACAATATTTTTAGTTACCTTAGAAAAGATACCATAATTAATTATGACAATTATAAAAATAAAAATATCTCAATAAACAGTTTTGATTACAAAGATGGAATATCTACAAAATTTGGAAGTCTAAATTGGCTAAATAAAATCAAAAAAGATTTAAAAAGTAATGAAAAAATCGACATATTAAAGGACTTTATAAATTTTGATTTATCTTTTCTAATTTCAACAAAAGTTGAATATATAAAAAAGTTTGCAAACCATTTTAATTTGGATGACAAAAGATGGCAGACTTAATAAAATATTTGTTTTCTCAAAGAATACTAAAAACTAAAACAGAAATTGATAAGGTTTTGAAATAATTAATTTTAAAAAAACTTCAGAAAATTATATTTTATTTTATGAAGAAATTGTTAAAATATTACCTGAAATATACACTTTTGACTCATTATATATTCCAGCCGAAAGAAACTTTATACATGTCATTGCTGAAAATACTTTAGGCCTTATTAATAATAATGTACAAATACCTAAACACCTATTAGAAAGTGGTCAAGATTATGAAAAAGCCATTCAAATTGTTAAGGAATTACCACTCAATATTATTGATAAAAAATTAAAATACAAAAGAGAAGGTAAAACATCTTATATATACCATAGTAGTACAGAAAAAATAGATTTACTAGAATCAGCATCTGGATTGCAAACAATTGTACCAATATTACTATTAGTAGAGTATTCAAAAGCTTTGTAAAGAAAATATAATTTTAATTTCGTGTTGAAGAACCTGAATTAAATCTATATCCAAAAGCGCAACACCAATTAATTAAATATTTAGTAAAAAACTGTTTAGAGGAAAGAAAAAACTTAATTCTAACCACTCACAGTCCTTTCATATTAGCTTCTATAAATAACCTGTTGTTAGCTTATGATAAAGGGCAAGAGAAGCCAATAGAGACCAATAAAATTATAAAAAAAGAGTCTTGGTTAAACCCAAAACATTTTATTGCTTACCAATTAAAAAATGGAAAAGCTTATAAAATTATGGATGACAAATTAGGACAAATTAAAGAAAACATGATTGATTCTGTTTCTGATAGTTTTTCTGATGAATTTAATAAGCTGTTAGATTTATGATAGACAAATTAATATTTAATTTTCCCAATATCATTGAAAATGGTTGTTTATGCTACATTAATGAAAAACACTCTTTCGTTTTTGACGATACAAATACTAAAAGAGGTATTTTTGTAGAAGCAAAAACAAATTTCATCTTCATATAGAAAAGAATCATAATAACGATTTAATTTTTATTCAAAATGATGATTGTGTTATGAATAGCGAAAAAGGAGGTCAATGTGACTTCATTATATTTGATAATGAAACTGTAGTTTTTTCTGAGATAAAAGCAACAAAAGAAAACTTATCTAACAGAAGAAAAGAAGCTTTAAAACAACTAGAAAACACTATAAAGTTTTATTTCAAAAAAGAATTATTTATAAATCACGAAAAGAAAAACGCTTTAATCACTTTTGATAATAATAAGAGAATTGCTCCACAAGCAAGTAAATCAACAAAAAGAAAAGAGTTTAAAGTAAAATATAATGTGAATTTAGATGAAGGAAACTACATCTTATTTGAATAAAAAAGGAACTCAATTGAGTTCCTTTTTGTTTACAAACTATAATTCAAATTCACACTCCAACGATAATTTGCTTTTACATTTCCTCCTGTGAGATTTTGATTTATTGGCAACATGGCATTGGCACCTAAAGAAAATTTATCTCTTCCTATTTCAAAACCTAATTTACTAAAAAAAACATCTCCAGCAGTATTTCTTACTTTTTGATTGTATTGATAATTATCATCGTACTTTTCTCCAGCAAATCCTAGCTGTGGCACAACTATATATTTTGGAGTTTCTACCAAATAGAAAAAAGTTCCAGCATAATTTATTTGATTACCAAAGCGATATAATTTCTCGTTTTCGGTTTTTACTATATAATTCAACATAGTATTTAATCCTAATTTTTTTCTTTTAATTACATATTCAGCTGCAAAAAGATAATCCCAACTTCCAGTTCCCACTTGAAAACTTGGATTTACCCCACCAGCATTAGCTTGATTAAACTTACCTGTTGGTAATTTTACACCAGTTCCTACTTGCAACGAATGACTAAAAAGTGCACTATCTTTTTTAGTTTGATACAGTTGATACATTGCCAACACAGTAATATCCCCTATTCCATTTATGTTTTCAGTTCCAATGTTTCTTTCTCGCGAATGAAAATGATAAGGAACTAAGGCAGAAATTTGTACGCTTTTAACAACTGGAATTCTTGCCCAAATTTGCATGGTATTAAAATCTTCATTATACCAAGGAGAATTCGTATATAAACCATCATTACTTTCATAAGATTGATTGAAATAACGAATTCCAACAAAATTTGAATTTATCATCGATGCAAAACCCATACTTCCTCCACTGGCAGAACAACCACAGGCATCACAAAAATCAAATTCTTCTAATTGTTTGTGATATTTAAAAAAAGGATTTGTGGCTATTGAGTCTTTTTCTTTGGCTAAACCAAACTGAGAAAAGAGTATAAAAACTAATATTATTTTCTTCATTTATTTAGTATTCTGAAAAGCGACTGTCAGTCAAAAACTGATTGTCTGTTATTGTTTTTAAAAAGGCAATTAGTTGGGTTTCTCTGTATTTGACAATGGAATTCCTAATGTTCCATTTTCATTTAAAGAAGCATCCAAAGTAGCAGAACTCACAACACCAGAACTATAATGATTTAGAACGGCTTCAAGCGTAAAAAAACGACCATCATGCATATAAGGTGCTGTTTTTTCTATATTTCGCAAACTTGGCACTTTAAACTTGTATTTATCAGAATCTAATTCGGTTACACGAAATCTTCCAATATCATTTAGTGACGGATTTATTGGTAAACCATTATTCCTAAAGGAATTGTCGGTAAACAAATCGGTAGCATGACAAGAAGCACATTTTTCATTAAAAATAGCATAACCAGCTAATTCATCTGTTGACAATGTTCCACCAACTTCATTTCTTCTGTATTTATCGAAATTTTAGAATTGGACGAAGTAACCATAACCATAAATTGAGCCAAAGCTTTTCAACATATTTTCAGAATTTATTTGACCATCTGGAAAAGCTTGAGCAAATAATTTTGATAGGTTGCATCTGCTTTCATCATATTTATAGCATTGGTAAAGTTCCCATTCATTTCTATTTCACTAGTAAACGGAATAATAGGCTGTAAATCCAAATGCGTAGTTGCTCCATCCCACATATAAACCGTTTGAAAAGCCAAATTTTGAATGGGCGGTGTATTTCTAGTGCCAATATTATCATCTACTCCATGACTAAAAGAATGACCGTGATGTGTAAAAGCAGAACTCTGTTCGTGACAAAAACCACAAGACACAATTCCGTCTGAAGCTAATCTTCCTTCATAGAATAATTTTTTTCCTAGTTCAAATCCTTTTTCTGTCAAGGGATTGTTATCTAAATCATAAGCCAAAGGAGGAAAATTACTTGGAACTTGGAAATCAATTGGAATGTTTTGATAGTCTTCTTCTGAATCTTCATTGGAACAACTAAAAAAATAGCAAAATGAGCAATATGATATATTTTGCTTTCATATGAGACAGTTATTTGATTTTAAAATTGCCATATGTTATCACCTTATCTTCATTTGTTTTTGTTTGCAACAAACTGTTTTAGTGGTGATTTCATACATGTTACATTTTAAAAACTGTTGCAAACCTGAGATATATTAGTATTTTTTGGAGCACTAAAAAACCACTTCGGTTGAAAAAAAGTCCCGCTATCCACTTTATCTTTTCTTTTTCACTTTGAGCGAAGTTGGAAAGAAAAAAAGAAAAGGATGCCGTTCCTATCGTGGCTATAATTCATATTTATATTTTCTATACACCTTTTGAATAGTAATATAAAATCGGGTTTGCGAGAGCTGTTTGATTAATTAATCGTTATGAACATGATCCACTGTAAACATATTTGAAACATTTGCAGTTACTAATCCTAATTTTGCTCCTCCCATAACAACTGCTCCTTCTGAAAAATTAATTTTATTTGTTCCATCAATTAATTTAGATACATCAGCAAAAATGTGAATTTCTGGAGTAATTGTTGTTCTAACCAATGCATTATCAGGTAAATCTATAGTAACAGTTGTATAATTATAATCTAAACTAGTTTGACCCGTATGCACCCAATATTGCTCATCTGTTATGTTTGAAGTAGAAAAAGTACCTTCCAAAACTACAAACTTATATCCAGCACTCCATGACCAAATCATTCCAGCATCTTGAGCTGTTGCTAAAAAGTCTCCTTGTCCTGTTGCTCCTTTATTAAATTGCTCTTGGTCAACTCCTATTCCAAAAGAAATTTTGGTATAATTTGCTGCTGGAATATTTGGTAAATTTACTAATTGTGTTGCTACTTCAGCTTCATCAACTATGAAGTAGCTCTCATTTTTTGGCACTGTATAAATTGAACCATCTGCTTTGGTTAAAACAATATTACTAACAATGTATTTCACACTGGAAACTTTAACAACTTCACCATTGAATTAGTATAAGCTGTATTAAAAGCAAAATTTGCACCATTATAAATTTGGTCAAATTCTAATTTAAGGTTTCCGTTACCAGAAACATCTGAAACAACTTCATCATTATTTGAACATGAAGTAAATACAAAAGAAAGAGCTATAAGAGCGATACTATTTTTTAATTGAAATTTCATTATTTTATTTTTTAATATATGGTTAGATGCCTAAAGAGAATCTTTAAACAATTTTGAACACAATAGTCCTATTGAAATGCTACTACAAATCAATAATTAAAACTAATTAAGAAATAAAAATGGGAGGATGAAAAATAAAATATAAAGTAAGAGAGTTGTAGCAATTTTGATAAAAAGTAGTTTTTACTTTTTCCAAAAAAATACGATTTACAGCAAAATTTAAGCCTTCAATTTTAGTACAAAATAAAATTTCAATTTCTTGGTGAAGTGTGTTTTTCTTGTTAGAAGAAATTGGTTTTTCAGATTCAGAAGCTTTTGCTAATTCCTTTGTTAAATGACACTTACCATTACATTTAAGCTCTGGCTTTGCTTTATTCTCACAAAGTTCTGATACGATATATTCATAATTAACAATATAATCCAATACTGGTAATGCAGGCTTAACCAGCACAAACAAAGCCACTATGAATAGTATTTTTTCACGATACAAATATAACTCAAAAAAATATTTTTTATTGTAGCAGATTAAACCTTTTATTC
>JAAURU010000245.1 GCA_012032075.1 Flavobacterium sp. | reverse complement strand
TACTGTAACATATTTTTCTTACTAAATAAAATTGGTTTTAAACCTAAAAATTATTCATTTTTTACCATAAAAAAAATCTTGTTATAAAAATAAAATTAATCCTTCAATTTTCAACAAACCCTTATGCATGCATATAAAATTTTATTTTTTATATTATGATATACGTAATTTATTATACTTATTTTTAAAATATATATAAAAAATTATGTTTAAAATTTTATTTTTAATAATTTAGTAGAAACAAACTTACTTCATGAAATCTATTTATTTTGCTATTATAATCTTTTTCGCGTTAGGTTGTAAACCAAAACAAAACGCAAAAATGCCTGCTTATAAGAATGAAGATTTAAAGTCTTTTATAAAAGCTTATTCTTACATTTTAGATAATCCTTTTAACCCACTTTTAGCTGCTGAAAAAATAGCTCAAAAATTAATATTTCTTACGAAAGATTATCTGAAATATTTCAAAACCAATTTGCTGATAATTTAGATTCTATTACTCCATCTGAAAAATAGAATTGGATAAACTTAAAGATTTGGTAACCATTGATAAAGAGCAATACGATAGTATGATTAGAGCGAAAATGATAAGCATTAAACTTTCTGATTCGCTTTTTGAAAAGATAAAGCAAGATTATAATTCGAGTACAAAATTCCAAAGAAAAGTAAATAAACTAAATACAAAAATGAATAAATAACAACCTTTTACTAACAAAAATCAAACTATTACAATCATGAAAAAAATTATTTTTTGTTGCCTTATGCTTCAAGGCATTTTCGTCAATGCTCAAGACAGATACTTATCGGAAGTGTTTTCATCTGTTAACAAAACAAGTAATGTAACTTTTAGTACAAACATCCCTACAGTTAAGGTTACGAACATCTTTGGGAATCGATTAGCTAATGAAGAAAGCTATGGACAAGCAACTACTACTTTGAAAATGGACATTTACCAACCAGTTGGTGATACGAATACTAATCGTCCTGTAATTATTTTTGCTTTTGGTGGTGGTTTTGTGAATGGAAGCAGAACTGAAAGTAGCATGATTAAACTTTGTGAAGCTTATGCTAAAAGAGGTTTCGTAACGGCTACTATCGATTATAGATTAGGAATGAATCTAAGTGATAAAGAGCTTTCTAAAAGAGCGGTTTATAGAGCTACTCAAGATGGTCGTTCTGCAGTGCGTTTTTTTAGAAAAAATGCTGCAACTTATAAAGTTGACCCTAATAAAATTTTTATTTCTGGGCATAGTGCTGGTGCTTTTTTAGCATTGCATAATATTTACTTAGATAAAGATAGCGAAAGACCAGCTTCAACAAGAAGTTATTTTGGTAGAGCCGATTTAGGAGGTTTAGATACAATAGGTGATAATAGAACATATAGTAACGGTAGCGCTGTAAGCGGTAAAGCTAATGGAGCTATTAGTTTTGCTGGAGCTCTAGGTAGTATTGATTATATTGAGACTAGTACAGATGTTCCTGCGGCTTATTTTCACAGTACAAATGATGGAACAGTGCCTTATAATTCTGGTGAGCCATTCTCGGCTTTAAATTGGTTGCCAGGTTTTAATTTGCCAACTGTTTATGGAGGAAATGCTATGAATGATAGAGCTAATTCTGTTAATGCAAAACATAATTTTTATTCTTACACTTCACGTGGTCACAATGTTCATTTTACTTGGGGTAATTTATATACTGATATTGCTCCCAAAGGAAGTGAGTTTTTGTACAATTATTTTTTAGCTCCATCTGCTAGTAGAATTATAGGTAATGAAGTTATTTGCAGTACATGTGGGCCTGTTACTTATAACTTAAACTCTTTTTCAAAACAAACGGAATGGGAGGTAAAAGGAGGGAAGCTACTTTCTCAAGACAATACAAGTATAACTGTAGAATGGGATAAATCTGCAGCTACAAAAAGTATAAATGCTATTGCTTATAGTAGCCAATTAGCAAAAGGAGTTCCAATTAATTTAGCATTAGTAGTTAATTTAGAACCAAAGATTATTAAAGAAAGAAATGAAATTTCAGTAGTGCCAAGTTTAAATTTGAATGATGTGTTTGCAGATCCAGAAGGTAATGCTTTAACGTTCAATATTTATGATAAAAATGGTGCTTTAATTGAAGTTTCTACAACAGGAACTATTACAAGTGAATTACCAAAAGATGATATTGTGATAGAAGCAGTAGATACAAACAATTGTAAAGCAACCATGAATTTGAGAAATTACAATGGATTAGAAGAATTAGTTACAGTTTATCCTAATCCGTTTACAAAAGCTTTTACGTTAGCTTTAAATTTTGATGAACCTTCAACTGTTGAAATATATGATATAAAAGGAACACTTGTTTTCAAAAAAGAAGTTATTGAGAAATCAATTACAATTAATGAAATTCAGCAAGCAGGAGTTTATATCTTAAAAACAACAAATGCTAAAGGTACTTCTGAGCAAAAAATTATTAAAGAATAATATATAAATAAGCCTAACCAAAATTAAAAATGACTGTCTTACTTGAAAGACAGCCATTTTTTTATCTAATTTCTTGATTCAAAATTAAATCAATATAGAGGTTAATTTTATTTTTTAATTCTTTCCTGTGTGAAATAAAATCTAGAAAACCATGTTCTAATAAAAATTCTGAAGTTTGGAATCCGTCTGGTAAGTCTTTACCTGTGGTGTCTTTTACAACACGTGGTCCAGCAAAGCCTATTAACGCTCCTGGTTCTCCTATATTAATATCTCCTAACATTGCATAAGAAGCTGTAGTTCCACCAGTAGTTGGATCAGTACATAGAGAAATATAAGGCACTTTTGCATCGGCTAGTTGTGCTAATTTTGCAGAAGTTTTTGCTAATTGCATCAAAGAATATGCAGCTTCCATCATTCTTGCACCACCAGATTTTGAAATCATTACAAATGGTATTTTATTCTTAATCGAATAATCTATTCCTCTTGCAATTTTTTCTCCTACAACAGCTCCCATTGAACCTCCAATAAAAGCGAAATCCATACAAGAAACAACTATTTCTTTTCCTTTAGAATTTCCCACCGCAGTTCTTACTGCATCTTTTAACTTGGTTTTTTCTATAGCATCTTTTAAACGACTACTGTACTTTTTTGTGTCTTCAAATTTAAGAGGATCTTTAGATGTCATTTTTGCATCTAATTCTTTAAATTCATTATTGTCAAATAAAATCTCAAAATATTCAGCACTACCTATTCTTACATGAAAATCATCTTCTGGACTTACCCATAAGTTTTTGGCTAACTCATCCGTATCAATTATTTTTCCTGTAGGAGATTTATACCATAATCCTTTTGGCACATCCTTTTTATCTTCTGTAGCGGTTTGAATTCCTTTTTCTTTTCTTTTAAACCAAGCCATATTTCTAAGTTAGAAGTTAGAAGTTAGAAGTTAGAATTTCCATTCTATCTTTTATTCTAAACAGTTATATTTATATTTCAACTTCACCTTTAATACTTTGTACTTTTAATTTCGTATCTCGTACCTCGTACTTATAAAGTATTTACATTATTTAAAATCAGCAAAATGCTTGTGCTAATCTAGTATTGAAAGTTACTTCACCTTCACGTATCCATTTTCTTGGATCGTAGTATTTTTTATTTGGGCTATCTGCTCCATCAGGGCTACCTATTTGTGTTTTTAGATAATTAATATTATTTACCATATAATCACGAATACCTTCAGTGAAAGCAAATTGTAAATCGGTATCAATATTCATTTTAATTACACCATAAGAAATCCCTTCTCTAATTTCTTCTATTGTAGATCCACTTCCTCCATGGAAAACAAAATCAACAGGATTTGCTCCAGTGTTAAATTTCTTTTGCACATACTCTTGAGAGTTTTTCAAAATTTTTGGAGTTAATTTTACATTTCCAGGTTTATAAACACCATGTACATTTCCAAAAGCAGCAGCAATTGTGAATTTTGGGCTTACTTTCATTAATTCTTCATAAGCATAAGCTACTTCTTCTGGTTGGGTATATAATTTTGAACTATCTACATCAGAATTATCTACACCATCTTCCTCACCACCAGTAATTCCTAATTCAATTTCTAAGGTCATACCCATTTTGCTCATTCGCTTAAGGTATTCTTTACAGATTTCGATATTTTCTTCAATAGGTTCTTCCGATAAATCAATCATGTGAGAACTATAGAGAGGTTTTCCTGTTTCAGCAAAATGCTTTTCAGAAGCATCTAATAAACCATCGATCCAAGGCAATAAGTTTTTGCACAATGATCAGTATGTAAAATAACAGTTGCTCCATAAGCTTCTGCTAATTCATGAATATGTTTGCACCTGCAACTCCACCAGCAATAGCTGCCTTTTGATTTTCATTTGATAAACCTTTTCCAGCATTAAATTGTGCTCCACCATTAGAAAATTGAATAATTACGGGAGCTTTTAATTTTGCAGCGGTTTCTAAAACTCCATTTATAGTACTTGATCCAGTTACATTTACTGCTGGCAATGCAAATCCTTTTTCTTTTGCATATTTGAATATTTCTTGTACTTGGTCTCCGGTTGCGACACCAGGTTTAATTGAATGACTCATAGTTTAGTTTTTGTTTAATAGTTTACAAAAATAATAATTTAAAAAATTAGAAAGGGTAATTAATACCAAAATTTAAGACAGTTCGACTAAAATTGATATCTCTAAACCATCTTTCACTTTTTTCCTTTGCTGGATTGTAGGTTTTATAACCTAAATCAATTCTAAAAACAAAGAAGTCAAAATCGTATCGAAATCCAATTCCAGTTCCTAATGCTATATCTTCTAATGATTTTATACCATTAAAAGTGTATGATTTATCTTGTACGTTATCGAATATGTTCCAAATGTTTCCTGCATCTGCAAATAAAGCTCCATTTAGTTTGCCAAAAAGATTAAAACGATATTCAAAACTTCCTGCAATTTTTAAGTTGGCTTCGTTAAAATCATTAATTCCTCCGCTACTTCCTGGACCTAAGCTATACGCTTGCCAACCTCTATTGTCATTTGATCCTCCTGCAAAATAACTTCGTAAAAAAGGAATAGAATTAGCATTACCATAAGGAACTGCTAATCCTGCAAAGGTGCGAAAAGCAATTATATGTTTTTTTCCTAAATCCCAGTGCTTAATTAAATCAAACTCTCCTTTTACATATTGTGCGTATTCAACTCCAAAAAGAGTTTTTTTTCCGTTTTCGCTCAAGGATTCATCAAGTGGTTTAGCAAATAAAGAAGCGGTGTTGCCAGCTGTTTCTAATTTTGCTTTGAAGTTGTAAAAAGTATTGTCTAAAAAGCCTTTTCGGGTATTTTTAGTAAATGTTATTGCAGAGGAAACAATAAGATTGTTTTCAATTAATCTTTTTCTTCGCTCACCTATACTTCTTATGGATTCAAAATCATTGGTGTTGCTTACAAGATTTGGATTGTTTACAACATCTTCAATAAACGAAACTGCACCTGGAAGTGTTAGATTATTGTTATTGTCTATATATTCTACATTTGAATTGTAAATTTGAGCTAAATCATTCAATCGGTCATAAGAAGAACTATATATATTAAAGTAATTGTCGGTATTTAAGTTTCGTACATATTGAATATTTAGTAAATCAAATCGAATAGTGGAATCGTTTCTTGGTATCCAATTGTAATTTATTACTGTTGTAAAATTTTCTTTATCAAGCCCAATATTTCTTTGATTGGTTAAACCAAAACTCATTTGGGTATTAGGCAACATTTCTTTTTTTATAAAACCTGTTGTTTTAAAAGGAAAGAAAATTCTTGGAAACGTAAGTTTTACATCTGCTCCATATTCA
>JAAURU010000244.1 GCA_012032075.1 Flavobacterium sp. | reverse complement strand
TTCAGGAATTTACATTGCTAATTATGTTGATTTTGAAGGAAATTCACATTCTAAGAAATTTATTAAAGAATAAATTTAAGTGTTATTATTATTTAAAATAATTGAGGCTGTCCAAAATGTAAGGACAGCCTCTTTTAGTTATTTGAATTTTTGAATATAATCTTCAAAAGCTATTTTTTGTTTTTTAGGTTTTGTAAAAGTATGTTTGAACCATTGTCCTAGATTTTTAAAAAAAACAAAAGTTGGAGTTATTTGCTGTATATCTATTTTTTTTATATTTTTATTAATTTCAAAAAAATCTTTTGTAGGTAAATAACCTAAATTTTTCCATTGTTTAGGGTTTAGATAGAAAACATCCTTTATATTTTTATAATTTTCTTTATTGGCAGACTTCCATTTATTTAAAAACTCAGTATTCAATTCATGATTATGCCCCCAATTTTTAAGTTTAAATTGCAAATCTTGTTCGGTTCTAGCTAATGATTCATGAAACACCAATGTGTTTACATAAATTACTTTTTCATAAGTTTGACGAGCTAATTTATAGTTTGGGTAATTTGTAGCCAGTAATACTTTACAAGTATTTCTCACATATAATAAACCATCATCCAAATACTTATATATATCTACATGAAAACCAGAAATTTGCACTGGATTTTCTTTTGGATTTTCTAAATAAGAATCATATTTTCTTAATTGTTTTACAAAACCTTTAAAATTTGGAATATATTCATCACTATCAATTTGAATTAACCAATTACCAATTCCCATTTTTTGTGACAACATATGTCTTTCTCTTGTGTCATTTTTTATGGCATTAAGTTCAGGAATGTAAAAATTGTCTTTGTATATTTCAATTTTATTATGGATATCAATTTCTTTTAGCCATTGAAAGAATGAATTATCAACATGAAATTTACCACCATTCCAAGTATTTAAATTTTCATCTTGTGCACAAAAATTCTATCAGCATCTTCATAGACTAATGGAAGTGCAATTTTTAGCTTCTCATAATCATAAGAAAGTAAAAAACCAACATGTATCTTTTTCATCATTTTTTCATTTTTGGAGTAAATAATAAGAAAAGACTTATTGTCCATTTAAAAAACTTCCATAATAATGGCGATTTTTGAATGTGAATTACTTGCTGAAATCTTTTAGAATTAAGTAAAGCAACTTCTTTGTAATCATTAGCAAAAGTAGGGAAATATTTTTCAAAAGTAATTCTTCTTTCGTTTTCTCCTATGGTTCTATATTTTTCAGTAGATGAAATTCCTGTAAAATCATATTCGCAAATGGTTGTATTTATATATTGATAACTATAATCAAGTTTACAAATAGCTACAATAAATAATTCCCAATCTGATGCAATTTTAAAATTTTCGTTGTAATAAAACACTTCATCAAACAAACTCTTTTTTATGAAAGTGGATTGATGATTTATACTACTTGTAGTAAAAAAAAGAAAATGTTAAGTTTTGATGTATATTGTTTTTTAATTTTTTTGAATTCCCTTTTGTTTTAAAATTATTTCCATAGATAATGTAAGAATTTGAAAATATAAAACTGATTTTTTTAGTGTATCGATTTCATGAAAAATATCACCACTATTCATAAAAATAATATATTCACCTTTAGATAATCTAATTCCTTTGTTCATGGCATTATAAATACCATTATCTGGTTCTGATACCCAATTAGCAATTTTATCATTATATTTTTCCAATAACTCTTTAGAACCATCATTACTATTGCCATCAATTACAATAAATTCAAAGTCATTGTAGGTTTGATTAATAACACTATTAATAGTTTTTTTTAATCCTTCCAAATTATTAAAAGAAACTGTTATTACTGAAATTTTACACATTTATATCTTAAATTTTGATTGATATACTTGGTTAATTCCGTCTTTAAGTTCTATTTTGTATGTCCAACCTATTTTTTTAAGTTTAGAAACATCCATCAATTTTCTAGGTGTTCCGTTTGGTTTAGATTTGTCAAAATGAATATCACCATTAAAACCTACAATATCTTTAATTAAAAAAGCTAATTCTTTAATAGAAATTTCTTTGCCTGAACCAATATTAACAAATCCTTTTTCATTATAATTTTCCATTAAAAAAACACAGGCATCAGCCATATCTGTAGCATGTAGAAATTCTCTAAGAGGTGTTCCTGTTCCCCATACTTCAATTGAAGATTCATTGTTTAGTTTGGCTTCATGAAATTTTCTTAATAATGCAGGTAATACATGAGAATTTTGTAAATCATAGTTATCATTAAATCCATATAAATTGGTTGGCATTACCGAAATAAAATTACAACCATATTGATCTCTATATGCATCGCACATTTTTATTCCTGCAATTTTAGCAATAGCATAAGGTTCATTTGTTTCCTCTAATAAACCGGTCAATAAATAATCTTCTTTTAAAGGTTGTGGTGCCATTTTTGGGTAAATGCAAGATGAACCTAAAAACATTAATTTTTTAACATTATTTAAAAAACTTTGATGAATTACATTGCTTTGAATCATCATATTTTCATATATAAAATCAGCTCTATAAGTGTTGTTAGCTAAAATTCCACCAACTTTTGCTGCAGCTAAGAAAACATATTCTGGAATTTCTTTTTCAAAAAAATCTGCAACAGCCTTTTGATCTTTTAAATCTAATTCGCTTGATGTTTTTGTAATGATATTTTTGTATCCTTTTTCAGTAAGATTAGCCACTATTGCACTACCTACCATTCCTCTGTGTCCAGCTACATATATTTTAGAATTATGTTGCATTAATCAATACTTTTATATAATTTTCCTTTTTAAACAATTTAATATCTGCTTTCATCATTTCATCTATAAGCATTTCTAAATCATATTTTGGTTTCCAGCCTAACTTTTGTTTGGCTTTTGTATTATCGCCAATTAATAATTCAACTTCAGTTGGTCTATAGTAAGCTGGATCTATTTTGATTACTTCCTGACCAACTTCAAATGCATATTCTGGGTTTGAAGTTGAAGTAACAAGGGCTACTTCATTTTCTTCTTTTCCACTAAATAAAACTTCTACACCTACTTTTTTAAAAGCCATAATAATAAAATCCCTTACGGTTGTAGTTACACCAGTTGAGATTACAAAATCTTCTGGAGAATCTTGTTGTAAAATGAGCCACATAGCTTCTACATAATCTTTGGCATGTCCCCAATCTCTTTTAGCATCAATATTACCCATGAATAATTTATCAGACAATCCCATTGCCATTTGTGCAATTCCTCTTGTTATTTTTCTAGTTACAAATGTTTCTCCTCTTAACGGACTTTCATGATTAAATAGAATACCGTTACAAGCAAACATGTTGTAAGCTTCTCTATAATTTACAGTAATCCAATAAGCATAAAGTTTTGCTACAGCATAAGGAGAACGAGGATAAAAAGGTGTTGTTTCTCGTTGTGGTACTTCTTGGACTAAACCATAAAGTTCTGATGTAGAAGCTTGATAAATTTTTGTTTTTTTAGTTAACCCTAATAATCTTACCGCTTCAAGGATTCTTAAAGTTCCAATTCCGTCTGCATTTGCAGTATATTCTGGAGTATCAAAACTAACTTTTACGTGACTCATTGCACCTAAATTGTATATTTCATCTGGTTGAGATTCTTGTATAATTCTAATTAAATTAGTGGAATCACTTAAATCTCCATAATGAAGTTTAAAATGTTGGTTTTCTATATGTGGATCTTCATAAATATGATCGATACGTTGTGTATTAAACAAAGAGCTTCTTCTTTTAATTCCATGAACCATATAGCCTTTTGAAAGTAATAATTCAGCTAGATAAGCTCCATCCTGACCAGTTATACCTGTTATTAATGCTGTCTTCATTTGTTATATATGTGTCTTTTTTTATTTGTAAATAATAATATAATATCCATAAACCATTTTAAAAATCGAAATGATATTTTTTTATGTTGACTTATATGTAAAAATTGCTTAAATCTTTTTGTTTTACTAATTTCTAAAAATATTAAATCATTGTAAAATATAGTAAAATGCTTTTTTAAAGATAAATCTTTTTCTCTTAAATAAAGATCTATGTTTTCTTTTTTTGCTGAAATTCCTGAAAAATCATAGTAGCAAATTGTTAAAGGTATATATTTGTATTTTACATTTTTCAAACAAATAGCTATCATAAAAAATTCCCAATCGGCACAAATTTTAAAATCTTCATTATAATATTGTATATCATTAAATAGTTTTTTCTTTATAAAAACCGATTGATGATTAATACCAAAAACTTTTAAATACCAAAATGTCAATTCTGAAGGAGGGATTTCTTCTCTTTTATACCCTTCATCATTATAATAATAGGCATTCCCGTAAACAATTTCATTTTCAAAATTTAGCAAAGGTACTACTTTTTCTAATACATCATTTGTGTAAAAAGTATCACCACTATTCATAAAAATTATATAATCACTAGAACATAATTTAATTCCTTTGTTCATTGCGTTATATACTCCGCTATCTTTTTCGGAAATCCATTTAGAAATTTGATTATTTTTTTTATTTAATTCTAGTCCTCCATCAGTACTTCCTCCATCAATTACAATATATTCAAAGTCTCTATAAGTTTGGTTTTGAATAGATTCAAAAGTTTTTTGTAATCCAGTTTTGTTATTATAATTAATCGTTATGATACAAATTTTTCCCATCAATATTTTCCCTATAGTTTAAATTACACTGTTGTAAAGCTCAAAGCATTGTTTTGCAGCTACTTCCCAAGTAAATTTTTTAGCTCTATCTATTCCTAATTGTATGTGTTTTTTTCTGAAATTATCATCTTCACATACTTTTTTAATTTTACTGAGCAAATCAATTTTATTATTTAATTCAAAGAAAATTCCTGCATTTCCTGCAACTTCTGGAAATGAACTGTTATTTGTTAGAACAATTGGGCATTCACAACGTATAGCCTCAAGAACTGGGATTCCAAATCCTTCATATTCAGAAGGAAACACAAAACATTTTGCTTTATTATAAATATAACCTAAATCTTTTTCATTAAAATTAACGTAAATAATCTTGTTTAACATTCCTAATTTAGTAATAAAATCAATCTCTTCATCACTAAATGAACCACCACCAGCACAAACGAGATACAAATTTTTATTTTCCTTTAGATAGTTTACAATTGTTTCAGCTAAAAATCTAAAATTTTTATAATTATCCCTTGATCCAACAAATAGTAGGTATTCATTGGGCAAACTTATGTTTGATTTTTTATATATTTCAATCGATGAACCATGATGAATTACTTCAATCTTACTTGGATTTATATTTGGATAAATCTTTAAAATATCTTTTTTTGTGTTTTCTGAAACAGCAATAATTGCTGTAGCTTTGTGAATAAGCGTTTTTTTATTATTTACTACATTAAATGGATCTTTTACATAATGTTGAGGGTAAAGTTCATGAATCATATCATAAACTGTTAAAACAAAAGGTTTGTTTTTAATATATTCTAAAAAGTATGGATCATAATAAGTAGGTATAAATAAATCATAATCTACTTCAGAAATCTTCTTTTTGAAAATTTTTTCATTTGCTTTTCGGATTTTTTTCTAGTACTTATGCCTATATTATTTAGAACTTTTAATAAGATTTTTATTAAACTTCCATTATTAGTAGTTAAACCCGCTTCTTTCAAATATTCATTATTTGTATATACTATAGGTAAAATAATTTTTAAATCTTTTCTTGTAGAAAGTTGCTTAAAAATTTCAGTATAATACCTAGAAATACCTCCATAGGTTTGGATATTATAAATTTGGGGATCAACTAAAATTTTT
>JAAURU010000243.1 GCA_012032075.1 Flavobacterium sp. | reverse complement strand
ACAACCATCGGCAATTACTAATTTTTTAAAAAATCCCCATAAAATTTGTCGCAATCCATTTACTGCATTATTGTATTCAAATTTTCTTTTGGTATAAAATTGGGGTAATAAATTAGTGGCTCTTTCAATAGGTCCAGCTACTAATTGTGGAAAGAAACTTACAAAAGCTAAAAAAGAAACAATATCTTTTGCTGGTTCAAGCTGTTTTCTATACACATCTATAGTGTAACTTAGTGTTTGAAAAGTATAAAAACTAATTCCTACTGGCAATATAATTTGTAATGAAGAGGCATTCATTTCATGCCCGAAAAAGGTAAATGCAGCTTTAAAATTTTCTATAAAAAAATTGTAATATTTAAAAAATCCTAAAAAACCTAGGTTTACTATTACACTGAGATAAAGTAATTGTTTTCTTTTGTTTTCTTTTTCTGTTTTTGATAACGCGATTCCAATTCCATAATCTAAAAAAGAACTAAAAGCTATTAAAAAAAGAAATCTCCAATCCCACCAACCGTAAAAAAAATAGCTTACAACAACTAAAAGCGCATTTTGTAGTTTTAAATTATTTTGAGTTACAAACCAATACAATAGAAATACTACTGGCAAAAAATAAGCAAAATCTACTGAGTTAAATAACATAAAATTATATTAAAATTGTAATCCTTTAAGCTCAAACAACTTTTGAATGGCTTGTTTTGAAACTGGTTTTCGATACTTTACTATCTTAAAAAAGTTAAATATAGCATTAAAAATTACTTTCCAAAAAAGTTGGAAACATTTGATATCCTTCAAGGCATATTTTTTGAAATTATGAAACAACAATTTTGCTATTTTCAATATGGGATTTGGAAAATAAACCAAATAATAGCGAATACTATTTTGCAACTGCTTTTCGAATCTAAAATAATTACGTTTTTGCTCTATTCGTTTTGCTCTATCCACTCTATGATTTACTACAATTTCAGGCACAAACTTAATGGTATAATTCAAATTTAAAATTTCTAAAGACAAAGCCGACTCTTCTCCATAAATATCCATCCAAAGCGGAAAGCCATTTGTTTCATCATACACGTTTTTTTAAAATGGCAAAACCACAACCTATAAATTCATTTGTAAAAAAAGAATGGGTTTGTTTTGCCTCCTTTAAAGCTTCTTCATTAGAATTAAAAATTCCCTTTACTTCTTGAAAAGCTAAAACACCAATGATAGCATCTAATTTGAATTGATTTTCGACCGAAACAATAAAGTTAGCTGAAATAGGATGTGCATCGTCATCTAAACCAATAAAAATGGTTCCCGAAGCTTTTTTATATAATGCATTTCGAGCTGGAGAAGCACTACTACTTTTTTCACTGACTTCCCATTTTACCCAATTGAAATTTGGAATTATTTTTTCAGTTTCTCCACAACCATCAATAAAAACTAAGACTTCATGAATAGACAAATCGACTATTTTTCTAACTTATTAAAGTTAAAGTCAACGCTTCTGGTCTGTTTTGGTAACAATTAAAAAGGAAATCTCCATAAATTAAGAAAGAATGTCTTTATAAAGTTGTACTATCTTAGGCTGTAAAGATAAACGATTATAATTTTGAGCGATAAATTCTGTATTGTATTCTTGTGCTTGCTCTCTTAGTTTTTGATTATCTAAAGCTTCTTTAATTAAATTTGAAATATGTTTTACATCCAAAGGATTTTCAATTAAAAAACCATTTTTTTGATGCGCAATTACTTCTTCAGTAACTTTTCCTGGATTAGATTGAATGGGAAAAGCACCCATTCCCATAGCTTCTAAAAGTGCATTTGGCATTCCGTCTGAAATACTATTGGCTATGTGCAAACAACTTTTTCCCATTATTTTTAAAAGTTCAGCATTGGGAAAAAATTGTGTTCTTGGGTGAATTGTAATTTCTAAACTCGATAGTAAATTGGATTGTTGAATTTGATTTATAATAGTATCATCAGCACTGTAAATGACAATTTTATAGCTATCCAGATAATTTTTAGGTACGTTTTCTATTGCTTCCAAAACGATTGAAGCTTTACCAACACCATCGTCATAACCTTTTATAAGAATTATAGTTCTGTTTTCTGTTGAAGCTATTGCTTCTGTTAGAATTGATATTCCACCATTACCTGGAAAAACTCCTAAAAAATATGATGAAATCCGTTTTCTTTGGCAATAAAATAATCTCTTTTACAATCGGTAATTACATAATTGGTTCGGTTTAAAAAACGATTAACTTGTTTATTGGTAATACCCATTTCTTTAAAATAAAACAAATCACTTCCCCATGAAGAATAAATGAAAGGAATATTTGAATGTTTTTCCATTACATCGAGAATAGGAAAACCTGCTAATTGCATTTCAAAGCAATGCACAATATTTGGTTGAAATTCTTTTAGTTTTTGTTCAAAGACACTCCCTAAATTTCTTTCATTAAATCGCTGAAAGAATTGATACAATTTAGGGAATCGTTTTTTTATTCGGGTTCTAAAAGGATAGTTATATTTTAGTTTCCATCCGTTGTATTGGGTAACCCATTTTATTTTATTGGAAAACCCATTTCCATCTGTACTATCTAGCCAAGCTACTTCAAAACAGCTGTTTTCCAATTGGTTTACCCATTGAAAAAAATGATGATTTGGTATGGCTACTAGAAGGATTTTCATTTTTATGGCAACAATTTTTTATAATCATTCTTAATTTTTTCATTGGAGTAGTTTTCTAAATAGCGCTTTCTCAATTGTTTTTGAATTTGATAAAATGTTTCTGTATCTAAAGTTTCAATTTTTGAAATGCTTTCTTCAAAGGACTTTTTATTATTTATGTCAAACCAAAATTGATTCTGAGTTTCTGCTAAGCGTTCTTCTAAAGCACCAACTTTTGTAGCTAAAATAATTTTACCTGCGGCCATTGCTTCAATGGCTACTAAAGGACCCGCTTCTTCAAAAGAAGGAATAATTAAAACATCTATTTGATTAAAAAAAGTTGCCATTTCAGATGTTTGAAAAACTCCTAAATTTACTATTGTTGGTTTAGACTTAATTAAATCTGCTACTTCATTTTCTAGTGGACCATTTCCTGCTAAAAAAAGTTTTGAATTAATAGAAGAGAAAAAATCTAATAATTCTAGAATTCCTTTTTCTTTTGAAAACCTACCTAAATAACCATAAACTAGCACTTCCGATGGTTTTTTAATTGGTATTTCCAAAAGCTCTTTTTCAAATATAGTTGTTTGATCTATAATTTTTACATTTGAAAAAGCTAAATCGTTTAAAATTTTTGCATTATTTTTAGAATGTGATAGTAACGCATCTAGATTTTTTAAGTTAATGATATTTTCTGGATTTTTTTTAATAGTACCAGTTGTTCTAAGTATAATTTTCTTTTTATTTTTTTGACAAAATGATTACTTCATTTAACCATTTACTATCTACTTGTCCTATAAAAATGATATAGTCGTGTTGTTTAATTACTCTTTCAAGAATCTTTAAATATCTTTTTTCAAAGTTAAAAAAAAGAGCGTTTAATTTATTTTTGGTAAGCGTATAAATAGGTTCTTTAACAACATAATAGTATTTGTAAAGTAAACTAATTAAAAATAGTATTGGATTTTTTGAGTTTATCTTATCAATTGTATTCCAAGTAAAAAAATGATTATTTTGTAATGCTACCGATTTTTAGTCATTTTAATAGTGGAAAGCATGGTAACAACATTTTCCTCTAATAGAGCAGATGCTATTAATTTAGCTTCTATTTCCCTACCTCCAAAATCAGATATAGGTCCTACTATTAAAACTTTTTTTCTCATTCTTTAAACCTTAAACCATTTTTTAAAAAAAGTATCACCCTTTTTAGTGAGTAAAACAAAAGTATATAAAATGTATATTCGAATCATTTTAAGTTTCAATGTAAGTGAATAAAATAATTTTTGACGCTTGCAAAATAACAAACATTTATAAGCTACTTTATGTTTTTTCTGTGCTAATGCCATTCTAAACAAACTCAAGGTTTCTTTTAATATGGCTAATTTTATTTTTGGAGAATTTGATAATTGTAATACTGTTTTTTTTGCTTCTAAAAATGAGTCCAACCCAAAAGTAACATCTTTGTAGAATTGATTTAATAATGAAACACCACCCACTCTATAGTAAATTAATTCTTCATTTATAAAGTTGTAATTAGTATGTTTACTTAAAATACGTGCATATAACTCATGATCTTCTAAAATATGCAAATCTTCTCTAATAGGCATAAACTCATCTAAAACCTGCTTTTTCCATAAAGGAGCAACCATCATTAACATATAAAATTCTCCTGTTACAAATGCTTTAAATATAGTATCAACTTTAGTAATATTGGGAAACTTAGGGTTTAAATTTTCAGGCGAAAACGTTTTATTAAACTCTTGAATTTTACAAACAACAAAATCGTAATCTTCAATTATGTTTATTTTTTTTGTAAATGTTCAGGATGCATAATATCATCACTATCAAAAAACTGAATAAATTGACCTTTAGCTTTTGAAAAAGCATAATTTCTACAGGAACTAGGTCCTTTCTTTAAATGTGTTGGTCTTTTGAATAAATGAAAACGCTCATCACCAATAATTTGTTCTGAAATAATTTCTACAGTATTATCTGTACTTCCATCATCTACAATAATACATTCCCAATTTTGAAACGTTTGATTTTGAATGGAAACTAAAGTTTCAATTATCAAATGTTGTCTATTAAATACAGGAATTATGATTGATATCATTTAAGAAAATATTCTTTAATATACTTTTTTATTGCTTTTTTTAAAACTTTTTAGATTTTCTTTTAGCTTGAAGAGTAAACACGAATAATCATTAGATTTCTTACATTTAGATTTCTTTATAAAAAAATTAAATAATTTTATCTGATTTTCGAAATATTGAACTAAATTTTTATTTTCTAATCTTGAATAATAATTTCTCATTAGTTTATAACTTTCTAAACTATTTTCATATTTTTTAATTTCATTATACTGATTCCAAACTCCATTTTCATGCTTTCTATAATTTGACATTGATTCATCGAGATAAATACCATTACCAAAATTACCAAGTAATGAAATAAAGAATGTATCCCCATTAAAAGCATTTATGTATTCATCTGGAAAAATAGTTAAAACATTCTTAAACAAAATGGTACCAGAAATAATATGTGCTCCTTGCATTAATTCAAGTTCTGTATAATTTTTTTTATAAAATTCAGTCAAATAAGATTCTAATAAAGTTTTATTGTCACTATCTATCAGTTTAGAGTTATGATAAACAATCACACAATCTTTGTTTTTTATAATAACATCAACTTGTTTTTGTAATTTAAACTCATCAGTCCAATAATCGTCTCCTTCTAAATAAGCAATATACTTTGAGCGTGGTGATGTAATTAAATCAATAAAATTTTGAGCTGGACCAACATTTTTTTCTTGGAAAATAAGCTTTATTTTATTTGGATTTTGCTCTTTATATTTTAAAATAATATCTCTAGTAGCATCTTTTGAACAATCATCTGCAATTACTAATTCCCAATCAAAAGTGGTTTTTTGCATCAAGATACTTTCAATAGCTTGTGCAATGTATTTTTCATGATTATAAGTAATTAAACAAACTGTTAAGACTTGGCTCATTATTTTATTCTCCTTTTTCGCACATTAAAAATATACTTGAACATAAATCTGGATATTGTTGTCCCAGTTGATAGCAACCTTCTAAATATTCTTTTGAAATAATATCGGTTTGCATTAATCTATCCCATTGAAAATTTGCTAACGCTTTGAAAAAAATACCTGAACGATAAACTACTTTTAATCCAGCAGCTCTTGCATCTCGTTC
>JAAURU010000242.1 GCA_012032075.1 Flavobacterium sp. | reverse complement strand
ATTATACACATTTAAAAGGAATTCGCAAAAATTGTGAATTCCTTTTTTTTTGATTAAAAATTTTAAATAGTAAAAACACTTCATTCAAATAGGGAATTTTCCCCATTTCTTTTTCTTAATAATCCTTATAAAAAAACAACATATAAACCCTATAAAAACAGGCAAACTGCTCTTTTACAGGTTTTTAATTATTTGGAATTTTACATCATTAAAAAGTAATAATTAAAAAACAAATGTTATGGCAAAAAAAGCAGTAATAATAGGAATAAATGATTACGCTCCAATTGGGTCTGGTGGGCCAGATTTAAACGGTTGCATTCACGATGCTAGAGATATGGCTAATACATTAGTAATTTGTGGCTTTGAAGCAAAAGACATTAGAATTTTAACCAATCAAAATGCCACTAAAACTAATATCCTTAGCTATTTAAAGTGGTTAATAACAACTAGCAAAAAGGAGATTCACTCGTTTTTTATTATTCTGGACATGGAACAAGAGTAGCTAGTATGAATGATGATTTAGAACTAGACGGTCTAGATGAGGCTATTTGTCCTCATGATTTTAAAACTGCAGGAGTCTTAAAAGATGATGATTTAAAAGCAATTTTAAACACCTTACCAAAAGGGGTTAATCTAGATGTATTCTTTGATTGTTGTCATTCAGGCTCTGGAACAAGGAGAATAAAATTTGATGAATTTAACAATCTTACAAATGAAACCCCAAGATTTATTGAGCCAATGCTAGAAGATGAGTTTTATTTTAATTTTCAAGAGAAATTAAAACTAATTCTGAAAAAGATATTGAATCAAAAGAGCATCAAAAAACAGTCATGAAATCCCTGGTAAAAGTAACAGGAATGAATCATGTTTTATGGGCTGCATGCAAAGAAAATCAAGTAGCTATGGAAGGTGATTTTTCTGGACAAACTAGAGGATATTTTACCTACAACTTGTGTAAAATATTAAGAGCTACAAATGGGAAAATTAACAGAAATCTTCTAGATATTCAATTATCAAATGCATTGACAGCTATGGGTGCAGCACAAATCAATCAAACCGAAGGAAAAACAACAGAATTAAAACAATTTCTTTTTTATTAAACAAATAATAACTAAAAATCAAATAATATGAAAAATCAAGAAAACAAAAAACCAATGTCGTCTGAAGAGGTTAAAAAATTAAAACCTATACAAGCAAAAAAAACAGCCCAATTTGATGAAACAGCTCTTTTAGAAATAGAAGCAATTGAAGTAGAAAAAGTTTTAAAGGGTGTAAGGTCTATTGGAGATATAGCAGGATTTTGTCCAGAAAATGTAGATCAAGATTTTAATCCTCCATTAGACAAAAAAGGTTCCAAAAAAGCAAAATTCATAGACAGAGAAACTTTTATGCAACCACTAGGAAGCAAAACTATTTTTGGACCAGATCAAAGAATTGTATATAATTCAACTGCTTATCCTTGGAGATGTGTAGGTAGAGTAGAAACAGCTTTAGGTTATGCAAGTGGAGTAATGATAGGCCCAAGACATGTCTTAACATGTGCACATGTAATTGACTTTCTGAGTAATGGTTCAACTGGATGGGTTAAATTTTATCCAATGTATTATAACGGTCCAAATGCTACTTATGGAACTGCAAATGCTATAAAAACCTATTATAAATATAAAGTTAAAGGCCCTACAATTGATAGCACTGAGGGACAATATGATTATGCCGTAGTAGTTTTAGATAGAACTATTGGCAATACAACAGGATGGATGGGAGCAAAAGCTTACAGCGATTCTTGGGACGGAGGAGCTTATTGGACACATGCTGGATACCCAATGGATTTAACAGGTGCTCAAAGACCTATTTATCAAAATAGTATTGCATTAAACGGTGATGATTCTACAACAGATGCTCATCAGGCTATCTATCATCAAGGAGATGTTTGGCCAGGTCAAAGTGGTGGTCCATTTTGGGGATATTGGGGTACAAGTCCTTATGTAGTTGCAGTTCAAAGCTGGCAGAATTCTACAACGAATGCAGCAAGCGGTGGAAATGACTTGTTAGACTTAGTAAATAAAGCAAGAGCCGAATATCCTTAAATATATACTTATGGACGAAAAATTAACGGATGATTTCTTCAAAGCGTTTGAAAAAGATGAAAAAATAAATCTTTTAAAATCTTCTCTTGGAACAATTAAAATGAAAGATTCGATTAATCTTTTTGAGCCCAATGAACAATTTAAAGCCTATTTAGAATACAAGAAAAAATTTGATGAAGCTAATCTAAAACTAAATGAAATTAAAGAAAGAGCTGAAAAAAATGAAATTAAAGCCATACAACAATTATCCATCTCTGGTCAATTGCTCAAAAAATGATAGATATGGCTTTACAATCTTGGATAACATTAGGATATAAATATGAAATTGAAAAATAATAAACAAAATCAACAACTAGGCGAAATCCGAAAAGCCTTAAAAGAGTAGGAAAAAACTATAAAAAACATGAATTATGCCAACAGCTGCAAACGTTCTTCCTCAAGACCTTATGAACAATGTAATGGGGAAAATATTCGACGTTATTACAAATGGAGATGGTACAACTGTACCAAAATCTGAAGACAATTTCTTTGCTTGGAATACACCAGGAACTCCTTTCGATCCAGAAGATTTTGATTTTTTAGTACAAGGTTTAACTGGAGTTTACAAGCCTAAAATGATTAAAAACCCTGATGGAACTGAAAGTACAGAAGTGCTTACAGATGAACAACGAGAGGATGCAATGGGTAAGGACACCAAAAAAATGTATTCCTTAGCAGAAAATTTTGCTCGTTTTGTGGATATTGTTCCAGATGCTTCTGGAATTAATGACACTAAAGTTAGAATGAATGTTAAGAATGATGAAGGTACTCTTTCTGATGTTTATGAAGAAACATTACGTTTTAGCCAAGTGGCTAATACCGAATTAACAGCTGCTGAAAAAGCTAAAATAGAACGATTTAGACAACTTTTACAAGTAGAAAGAGAAAAAGAAGACTTAATTACTGGTGAAATGGTTAAAGTATTAGAACCAAGTCCATTAGTTAAAGCCTATACTGACAAAATGCAAGCTTGGATTGAGGCCTCTTTAGAGTACAATTCTGCTCGTATTGATGCGCTAACTGCTTCAACTCCTAGAGCAGTACATAATTGGTCTATCAACGCAAATGTATTACGTTCTAAAGTAAAATTTGCAATGAATGATTGGATTAATAATGGATATAAAAATGAATTTGAAGGTATTGCAGCTCGCATTGATCAAATGTCTGCAAGAGACTTATCTTTATTAAAAGCGCAATACAAAGATGCTACTTGAAAAAGCAAGAATTACAGGAATTGATAGTGGATCTGATTTCTTCTATACTGGTTTAGCTCCAGCTAATTTTGCAAGATCAAAAGGCTGGACAAGATTCACTTTTACTAATAAAGATCATAGTTACTACTCTAAAAAAACTACTCAAAAATGGGGTGCATCTGGTGGATTAAGTTTAGGATTCTTCACTATTGGTGGTTCAGCAGGTGGTGAAAAAAGTAAATTTGATGCAAAATGTGACTTTAGCAGTTTTGAAATGGAATTTGAAATTTGTCAAGTGCCTATTCTTCGCCCTTGGTTTAAAAGCAACTTCTTGACTTCAAAAACTTGGAGATTTGCACAAGGAAACGAAGGTTTTAAAAATAAATTTTTATCAGATGGGAAACGACCACCAAGTGTAGATTCAATGTTACCAGCAATTCCTACAACCATGATATTCATTAGAAATCTAAAAATAAAATTTGCCAATTCAAATAGCGCAGTTAGTGCTTCAGATTCTAAAGTTAGTGGTGGTGGAATGGTAGGTTATGGTCCTTTCTTTATAGGAGGAAGTTATGGCTCTGGATCCAGTGAAAGATCAAGAGATTATCATGAAGATAGCCAAGGAATTTATGTAGATGGATTACAATGTATAGGTTTTAAATGTCATTTATTACCAAAAGCACCAAATCCAGATCCTGCAATTAAATCTTGGGTATAGTCTAAATTATACTAAAAAACAGCTACTAGACGAACTTAAATGTCTAGTAGCTTTTTACTAAACTATAAAAAATAAAATTATGAATGCTTCCTTTTCAATCCTTCAGAAATTAAAAAATCAGTTTTTTCAAACTGTACCAAATAAGAGTGATTATCATGTTGCCTTCGCTCCTTTTGCTTTTACTTTGTCAAATGATGACTTTTATTTTCTAAAAAATAACATTACTACAGGCTCACAAGCAAAAAAATATTTAAAAGAACAATCTGAATTTTCTTTTATAGCAAATTCTATCTTAAAAAAACCAAATATTTGGGCAATAGACAACGACAATTTACTGTTTAATTCTTACAAAAACATACTTCAAAACGCTTTAACAATAGATCCTGATGTTTTTACACAAGAAGAACTCACCAAAATTGATATGGCAAAAAAGTATTGTTTAAACCAAATGGTGATGATTCTCAAAAATATCAAAAATATAAGTCTTATGCTAGTAGAGTATCTAATATTGATAAAAGCATCATCGATCTTAACGCTTTAAAAAATACTATTGATCCTTCAGACACTACTAATTTGGACAAATGGAATATCGATTTTACAACAATAAACAATCAAAAAAAAGAACTACTAATAGAATGGCAAGTGAAAGGTTTTAAAAGTGCAGTAGAATCGGCTAAATCTTCTTATGACACTATAATTTTAAGTAAAATTGATTTTATAGAAAAATGGAACGATGCTAAAAATATAAAATTACCATCAAATCTATTGACCGATGAATATGGAGTTGAATTTTTGAGTACTACCTGTGTTCCTAATTCAATTTGCGATTACCAATCCCCTATTTGGAAAAAAATAACCTTATCAAAACAAGAAATTATTCAACTTTCTCAAAATTTCACGCAAGAAGTTCCTGCTGAAGTATTGAATGAATTTGGAAATTTAGAACCTGAACTAGAGTCCATTTCTTTCGAATATTGCATTATTGATATTCAAAGACCTTGGTTTGATGAAAATATCATTAATAATAGGCTTTGGAAAAATCCAGATGCTAATCAATTTGTTTCAAAAGGAGACGATTCTATGACGGGTGAAATTCCAGCTTACCCAGTAAAAATCATATTATCTAAAAATATTGATTTAACATTTACACCAAATACAGCAATTAATGAAGACATAAAAAACAAGCTTAAAAATGGTACCCGATTATTTTTTGGTCCTTTATTACTAAAAACAATTCCGTTAAATCTAGCGAATGAAAGTATAAGTTCATACAAAGTTCAACAGCTTTCAAATAATGAATTATCAGTACTTACAAAAGTAGCTGTTCAAAAACCTGGAGTCGTTTTAAATGCTAATGAAACTAGTAAATACAAAATGATTAAAATGATGAACAATCAACCACAAAGTATCATTAGAAAAAATGTAAGAACAAAAATCGGAAGTACCTAGTATTAATGTAGCCAAAATGAGCACCATTAAATATGTTAACCCTACCATTATTAAGACTGCAATGCTAAATACACCAGCTAAACCTGAACCAGCTAAACCAGTGAATCCAGCAATTATGAGTGCACTTCGAATGGATAGAATGATAATAAAACCTATTGCAGTAACGCTTAAACCTCTTACTCCAATTGAACCAAAAAACCAAATAGCAAAAATAACTGGGAAAATTGTAGATTCCGCAAACCAAGCCGTTGCAGTTACAGAGATTCAAATTATGAATGTCAAAAATGCCGCTACACAATCGGTTCTTAGTTTAGAAGATGGCACTTATACAATTGATAATATTGAAAATGGCAGTTATGAATTTAAAATTAAAAAAACAGGATACAT
>JAAURU010000241.1 GCA_012032075.1 Flavobacterium sp. | reverse complement strand
GCCATCTGTAGTGGTTTTAATTTCTGCTAATCCTGAAGTATAATTCTGAAGTAAAAACATAAATTTTGTTTGCATTTTGTTTAGAACATACTACTTCTACTCTTCCATTAGTGCCAAAATTCCTTACTAAATTCCATGTAGAACCATTTGTTGTTGAGAAAATCATTCCTCCAATAATTGGATAAGTATAACTGCGTTTTGTACCCATCCATAACTTTCCATCTGCACCTATATCAAACGTATTAGGAGCATAGTTTCTTCCATTAACATCTAATAATGATACATTGTTTAATTTAGAAAAACTCAATCCATCAGTACTTCTATATAAACCAATAGTATTAAGACCTAACCAAGCATATGCGGGATTTGGAGAAACAGCATCATAATAAGCCATTGCATCAGATCCGAAGAAAATTTCTGTTTGATTAGTATTTGGATTATTCCAGGCAATAATATCTTGAATATAAGTAATATTATCCCCTACATTTGCATTAGTAGCTGCTCCAAAAATATTTATCCAGTTTAGACCTCCATCAACAGATTTATAAACTCCATTACCATTTACTGCACCCCATGTATAGACCTCTCCTGTTCCAATGTACATGATATTTGAATTATTTGGATCAATTGTCATACAAGAAACTGCTAAATTTGAAGGTACACCATTAACCTGTTGCCAAACGCTAGAAGCTAAAGTAATATCATTATTTACCCAAAGTCCACCACTTACACCACCTGCAAATACTTTTTTTGTACTCCCAGCGGCAAACATTAAAACTCTGGTCCTCCCTCCTACATTATTAGGGCCTCTTTCAACCCATTGATTGTCGAGACCATCTCCTGGAACTCTATTTAATCCTTCTTGTTCATCTAGTTGCATTTGCAATTGAAGCACCACTTCAGGTTCAGGTCTTCCTAAACTAGGATTTGAGTTGTATAGCCATTCTTGCTCATAATAGGCATTAGGAGGAATTCCCATTGCTTTTCTTTCACTTTTTGGCAAAATTTTTGTTTTAGCAAAAGGGTGATTTCTTAAAAAAGAAGCATATTTTATTCTTAATTTTTTGATTGAATCTGTTGCTTCATTTTTTAACGTGTTTGCTTCAAATTGAGAGCGCTTAGCTTTCTTGTTTATTTTCACATTATCATCTGTAATAACTTTGTTTTCGAATGTTTTAATAGTTATTTCTTTCAATGAAACTTTTTTATTATTAACTTTTTTATCACAATTATTATTGCTTTTCTTAATCAACAAAAAGCCTGAAATTGATATTAAAATAATTCCTGTAGCAAAAACTAGTCTGAGTAATTTTCTGTTCATATTTATAAATATTTTACAGTCAAATATATAAAATATTTAGCGTTATCCGATAAAAAGTTAAAAAAGTCGATAAACTGCAGGATAAAAATAAACCCAGCAAATTAGCTGGGTTTAAAATAGATATTTAGTGTTTCATTTTCTAAAAAATGATTTTCTTATTAACACTTTGTCCATTATTTAAAATTATTTTTACAAATAATGCTTGATTATTTGGCTGAATAGAATTAATTGAATACGTTTTTTCATTTACACTTGCTTGGTTTATCAAATTTCTACCAAGAACATCAAAAACAGTAATTGATTTTATTGTTTCTTCAGATGATTTAACAGAAATAGTATTCTCATTTGTATGTACAAAAACTGTATTTTCATTTGTAAAACTTAAATTAGATAAAGTGCCATTTCTATAAACCACTTCAAATCTATCATTAAACACTCCTATTTGAGAAGTAAAACTGTAGGGTGATTGTTTTATATTATGAACTATATTAAGATATAAATCTTCTAAATAAATATTCTGATTTTCAAAAATACCATCAACAGCATCTATACCAATAGAATTATTACCAACTTGAGTAATTTTTACTCCAAATGGCACCTTATCACTATCATTAAAAGGAAATCTTCCTTGAATTACCATTTTCTTTGAATCTATTAATGAATAAATAGAAGAAGAGGAAGACTCTAATAAAACTGCATCATATAATCTATCTTTATCCATTGTTGCTCCAACAATATAACCAATTAAAGTTTTAGAAGATTCATTAGATGAATTAAAATTTAACCAAATTCTACTTTTATCTTCATTATTTAAAGTACTACTTCTATAAAACTCATTATTTCCATAAGTTTTGTCTCTCATAGAATTATTAAAAACCACATTTTGAGTAGTAGCAGTCCCATCATTCATTATAACAAAAAATCCTTGTCCACCAGCAATATTCCCACTGAAACCAGTTGGTCCACTTGTAGTTCCAGTACCATTGTAAATAATATAATCATTACTACTGTAGTTTTGTTGATAACTACCGTAGAAAGGATTTGAAATAGTAGAAGATGGAGAAGTTCCATGAGTCCATATCCTAACTGCTCCTTCAATATTAGTATTTGCTGTTAAGAATGTCAATGTGTTTACAGCAGAAGGATATGGATTACCTATCAAATTCAAATTGTCATTCAAATTAGTTATAGTAACTCCATTTGTTCCTAAATAAGCTGCACCAGTATAATTACCTCTTGAAACAGGTACATTTAGAATTCCATTATTTGGAACACCATTAAAATTAATAGCAAATACATCTCTTAAAATATAACCTTGACCAATATTCATCGTTGCTCCAGAAGCATTAATCCAGTTCCCAATGCCTCCATTTGTATTTGCTATAATTGGATTCCATCTGTAATAATAATTTGAAGTGCCTAAAACATGAGTGCCTACAGGTGAAGACCAATAAACATAATCTAAACTATTACCTGTTGTAGCTCTCTCATAAATAATATTCCCAGTATTTACTCCATCATTATTTACTTGAATTAATGAACCATCGTCCAATACATTTAAAGTTCCATTAACCGTAAGATTATTCTCTATTAAAACAAAATTATTAGCTTGAATATTTAATATAAAACCTGTATTAACTATTAAGCTACAACATTCAAAACTTCCGTTTAGAGAAGTATTATAATTTCCATTAATTATAGCCAATGTTGTTAAACTTGGCAAACCACTAGACCAAGAAGTTCCATTCCATGTAGTACTATCAATTTTTAGTTGAGCCGCATTTGAATAAACAGAACATATTCCATCTTGAATAACTAAACAATAAAATTGATATCCATTTATATTACTTATTCCTCCTGATAAATTTAATGTATTAGTTGTAAATCCTGAAGTTGAAACACTTGGAAACGATGTTGTGTTTACCAATGTCCATCCAGAAGTAGTTCCATTATTATAATACCATTGATAAGTTAAAACACCTATACCAAAGGGTGTTGCAGCAACTGAAAAAGTTACACTATTAGAACAACTTGAAACCGAAACTGGATTTGTTACTATTGATGGAGTTGCTCCAGATGGAACAAAAGAAAATGAACCAAGATTAGCTATACTAGCAGTATTTGTATGTGTCCAATCTGAGGGGTTGCTTATTGCATTAGGACCTGAAGTTGTAGTATTTCTTAAAGCAGTATATCCAGAAGTGTTGTTAGGAACAATATATACATCTATTAATGTACTTCCATTATATAAATGAAGTATATCATTTCCATTAATTCCTGAACTATTACCATAATCAAAGCTTGGTGTTGTGATGTTTGCATCAGTACTTATTCTTCCATAAATAACTGCTCCATTAGCTATCGAAGTAACACCTGGTGAAAAAGTAAAATCGGTAAAGTTATTGGCAATAAAATCAGCATTATCACCATATCTTCTAATGTAATAAGTACTTAAATCAATTGTGGCTCCAGTTCCATTAAAAACTTCAATATATCCTAAACTTCCTGAAGGATTATCATATATTTCAGACATGATTAAATCGGACAAATTACCACAACTCCCTGTTTTCTTATTTACTGTAAAAGTTGCTGCTACTGTACAAGGTTGGCCATCAGTTATAACCAAATTTCCTGATGCAGTAGTCGCACCATTGGAACAACAACAATTAATTGAGATGTAGAACTTGAAACAACAGTTGCTGAAATTCCATTAAATGTTGCTGTGGCAGAAGTTAAATTTCCAGAAGATGCTGTTATTGTAACTTGAGTTCCTACAGGACCATTGCTTGGAGTAATTGATGATATTACCGCTGAAGTACAAGGTATTCCACAATAAACATTAATATCATCTAACCTCCATGGTGATGTAGTTGAAGCGGTTTTTACAAATCGTATCCAAACTGACGAATTACTAGTGTAAGAAGATAAATTTATAGTGTATTGGTTATATGAACCAGAAGGAACATTTGAATGATCATAAGTAGCAACGGTTGTAAATCCACTTGCTTGAGATGTTGTTGAAACCTCAACCGTTAATGTTTTATCGGTTGTATTTGTAGTACGACCTAAAAAGAACCTTAATTCTGTTGGATTAGACACCATTGCAGTAGTCAATTCTCCATTATTCGCTCCAAAAGTTGCAGCAGCTGGTCCAGTGTTATAATCTGTAGCTGTTGTACTTCTTGAAACAGATGTTTGTAACCAACCCGTAGGAGGAAAAGTTACAGCTGAAAAACTTTCACTTAAACAAGGACCAGAAGTTACTGTTAGTGTTCTTATTGCGGAAGTCACTGATGGACAAGGTGCTGTTCCAGTAATAATTACACGATATAGATACCCATTCATTGCTAATGTAGTGGCTGGTGTAGTGTAGCTATTTGTATTTGTTCCAATATTAGACCAAGAAGTTCCACTATTTGTTGAAACTTGCCATTGATAAGAAACAGCATTTGTTGCAAGCACATTAAAAGTAGCTGTTGACCCAGCTATTACAGCCTGATTTGCTGGTTGTGTAGTTATAATTACAGGATTTACAATAGTTACAGTTTGTGAAACTGTTCCTGTTGACCAACAAGTGCCATTAAAGTTTCTTACATAATATGTCCCGTTTGAAGAAACAACATAAGGACTAGTTGTAGGAAAAGTTGTTAAAGTACCCGTTGGAGAAGTTTGCCAATATGTGTTTGCACTTGGCAAAGAATAAGCTAAACTCGAAGAACCACAACTAGGAGTAACTGTAATTGTTCCAGATGGATTTGCTGGTGGTGTACAACTCAAAACAACTGTTCCATTAAAAATGAAATCATTAATACTAAATGTACCTCCTGCAGCAGATGCACCCCAACCATAAAATCTAAATGTAATTGATGATGTTATATTTTGATATGAACCCGCTGCTAAATTGATAGTTGTACCACCAGCATTAGGTGTACCAATATTAGCAGTAAAACCATCTAAACTAGATCGAAAAGCAAAATTAGTTGGTCCTGTTCCAGATGCCTGACCATTGTAAGCAAAACTTACAAAGTTAATCTCATATCCAGCATTAGGCGTAAGCGTAAATTCAAAATATTTTAAATTATTAAAACCAACAGAATTCCAATTATTAGCATTATATCTATCATTTGCATTTGAACCTGCAATTCCTGAACCTCTTCCTATTCCAGATACTGTAATATTACTATTTATAGTTTGTCCAATAGTATATGGATTTGAAGTATTTGGATTTGTTCCTGTAATTGGGTTAACAAAAATAGATTGACTATAAGAAAATGCAACCACAAAAATGGTTACAAATAAAAATCTTAGCTTCATGGTTAATAGATTTTAAGATAAAATGTATTTAAAACAATATAAATTTATACAAATCTATTCTATTATTTTTATTTTTGTTGAAAATTAACTTTATCATATAGTTAACTATTTGCATAAAAAAACAAACGTAAGCCTATCCTTACAAGAGATTCGTTCAAAAATGGAATATTATTGTTCCTATCAAGAAAGATGTTATAAAGAAGTTGAAGAAAAATTATTTTCATACAATTTAACAAAT